>CAMNPT010000001.1 GCA_946548575.1 uncultured Clostridium sp.
GATTTTTTAAATTAATTTTTTGTGTGTAATTTATAGAAGTAATTTTCATATTTTTTATTTATCTATTATATCTATCATCTTTTATCTAATTCATCATTACTTGTAACGCCACAATTCAAATACATTTCAGTTGTGTCTGTTCCTTCAGCTATTACCCATTTTGAAGCACTAACAGTTATAGTTTTTAAATTTCTGTTATATGCAAACATTCTATACATATTTGTAACTTTACTTGTATCAAAATTAATTATATTTAAGCTTTCTAAATTATTTCCACAATTATAAAACAACATTTGCATGTTTGTTACGTTACTTGTATCAAATGAACTTAAATCCAAACTTGTTAATGTATTACATCCTTGAAACATATATGACATATTTGTTACATTACTTGTATTAAATGAGCTTAAATTTAAACTTGTTACGCTTGAACACAACCTAAACATTTTTCCCATATCTTTTACTTTAGATGTATTAAAACTAGAAATATTTAAATTTGAAAGCTTTGAACAAGATTCAAACATTGAACTCATATCTGTTACATTTGATGTATCAAAATTAGTTAAATCTAGCTGTTCTATACTTTTACATTCATAAAACATTTCCCACATATTATCAACTTTACTTGTGTTGAAATTTGATAAATCCAAATTTGAAAGTTTCCAACACTCCCTAAACATTCTTTCCATTTTTATTACATTACTTGTATCAAAATTAGATAAATCTATTTTTTCTAGATTATTACATACAGCAAATAAATAGGCCATATTCGTTACTTTACTTGTGGCTAGATTACTTATATTTAAATTTTTTAAACTTTTGCAGTAATAAAACATATATATCATATTTGTTACATTATCTGTATATAAATTTTCTAAGTCAATTGTTATACAATTTTCAAAATGACTAAAAAGATGCTCACAACTATCAATAATTATTCCTTTGTTTCCACCTATATACAAATCATATTTTTCGTTATCTTCAGAATTTTGCATAAGCCATGCTTTTATTTTTTTATCTTCAGAAACTTCAAAAGTATATTTTGCATCTTCTGGTATATTTACATTATCTAAAACTTTTACACTTAATATATCTGAATAAGATGCATAAGATTTAAGTTTGTTTCTAAAAATACTATTTGACATTACTGAAAGTTCAACATATTCATATTCATACACATTTCCATCATCATCTACGGAATACTGCCTTTTGCTATCTTTCATCGTAACTACTATATCTTTTCTGATTTTTTCTACCTCTCCATCATTTTTTAGCTCATCTTGTAAACCTTTTACAGTTACACTTCCATTTCTTTGTTTACCCATAGCTTGTACTGCTGCAGTTTCAATTAATTCTTTTTCTCTATCAATTTCGGTTCTAGTTTTTGCCTCTGCTGCTTTTCCTATTATTCCATTATCTCCTGTTAATGTATTTATACTTATTCCAGCTAAAATCAAAATTATAATTATAGTTATAGCCAATGCTATAAGCGTAATTCCTCGATTTTCATTTTTAAAATTTCCCTTCTTTTTTAATTTTACATTCTTCAAATTTATCACCTTTTCCTTCCCACATCTTTTGTTAAAGACATAAATAAATTTTTATATAAATATTTAAATATAAAAATAAAACGAAAATAAGACTATTATTCCTTATACATTTATGCCAATTGCAAAAATGCATAGAAAATAATAGCCCCTATTGCTATATAAATATTTTATAAAATTAAATACTGAATTATATTTTAATACACAATTTTCTTGTTTATAAAGTATACGCGTGTGTATTACAGCCTCAACAGTTTTAGCTTTTTTATTCATTTGTTGCTACCTCTTTTGTTCTTTATTTTTACATTTATAGTATATCAATTATCTATTTTTGTTGCAACAAATTTCGTAAAAATTTTGTTTTTTATTTATTAGCAATATGTATATCTGTAATTTCGACATTTAACTCTCTAGAAACAATATTTTGAATTTGAGCAACTTGCTCTTGTTTTAACTCTTCACTACCAACTATAACACTAACACTATCGCCATTTACAAAAATTACACTATTGTCAAAACCTTTGGTATTTAATAAGTTTTCACATATCATAATACTGTTTTTTATATTATTTATTTTTGTTATTTCTTCTGTAACAGATTGTTTTTGTGTTTCTGATGTATTATTACTATTTAAAATTTTTTCATAAGTTTCAATCATTTGAGAATACATAGAATCTCTTTCTAATTTAGATTTTGTAAAATAATCATCTTTCTCTATATTAGTATTTGTATTTGTCTCTTGTATTTCACTTTTGTTATCTTCAGTTTCAGCAATTGTATTTTCATTATCTAATTTTTCACTGTTTTCTGTAACAATATCATTACTACTAACTAATGTTGCATCACCAATATCAGCTAATTGTGTATCATCTTTTGTTTCTAATTTCATACTTGTTTGTACAGATTTATTGTCTGGATTCACACTATAATTTAAATAACCTGCTGCCATAACCATGATAGCTATAACATAAATAATAACTTGATTTCTTTTTAACAAATTTTTCATAAGTTTTTCTCTCCTTTAATTTTAAACTATTGCATCTCAAAAACTTGAATTTTATGAGTTGCTAATCCTGTAACTGCTTCAACTGCTTGAATTATATTTGCTTTTACATTTGTGTTTCCTGCACCTTTAGCTGTAATAATTGCCCCTTCAATTTTAGGTTCAATAACTTTTTGCGTTATAGGTGTTTTTTCTCCATCATCTTCTTTGTATATTATATCTTTTTGTGAATCTGTTTGCTCTATTTTTCTAATTCCACCAGAAGTGTCTGTTTCTTCTGTAGTACTCACTTTGGAATTTTCATTATACATAGCAATAATTTCACTAGATTCACTATAATTAATACAAACATTTACTTCCCCTACACCATTAATTTTAGATAAAATATTTTCAAGCTTTTCTTCTAAATCTGTTTTTATATTTCCGTTCTGCACTTGTTTCAATAACAGTATCTGATGCAAGCTTTTTTGTTTTATCATTAATCTCTTGTTTAGTCGATTTTTCTTTATTTCCATTCCAAACAATATTTATTGCAACAACTGTGATAATTAACAAAACCACTAAAAAAACTAAGTTTTCAATTTTCTTTTTATCATTTCCACTACTATTTTCTTTATTTCTATCAATTAAACTTTTTAGTTTATCTCCAAACATTTTTCATTCACCTCATATTCTTCAATTAATGTTTTTTTTACATTTTTTATATCTTCTCTTGTTATTTTTTCTACTTCATCTTTTTCTATTTTTGTATCTATTTTCTTTACCTTTTCAATTTCTTTAACCAAATCATTTTCTACACTTTCATTACCTTCAGAATCTTCAACATTTAATTTTTGAATATTAATTTTTATTAACTCAATGTTTTTATCATCATTTATTGTTACTTTACATTTCGTAGCAATATATCCTTTTTCTTTTAATTTATTTGTAATCTCCTTTTCTAATTCTTTTTCAGATAATTCTTTAATTCTTTTATCCATACTTGTTTGATCAATTGAAAGTGTTTCTTTTGATTGGTATTCATTAAAATTAATTTCATTAATCTTTAATTTATCTTTATTTTGAATTAATGGTGATACTATATTGAATAATAGAAATATTCCTAATATCATTCTTATATATTTTTTCGTTTTATTATTAGGCAAAATCATTTCTAAAATTGATACAATTACAATTGTAACACCTAAATTCTTTGCCCATAAACTTAATATCTCAATCATATTATTTCCTCTTTTATCTATACATCATACTAGCATTAGATATTTTTAATACTATAGTTAATCCTATAATCAACATAAAAGCTAAAGAGCTTAAAATTGCTAAGAGAATTTTAAAAATATCACCAACTTGATCTAACAAACCTACAATATTTTTATCAGTAATTGGTTGAACAATAGTTGATAGAAGCTTATATGATATTGTAAATACTCCAAGTTTTAATATTGGTATTATACATATCCCAATAATAATTATTACACCTACTATTCCTATGCCATTTTTTAAAATTAGACTACATCCTAAAATAGTATCTGTAGCATCTCCTAAAATTTTGCCTACAATTGGAACAGCAGAACTAACTATTGCTTTTGCTGTTTTAGAAGAAATTCCGTCAACACTACTTGATAATGTTCCTTCTAGAGATATTACTCCTACAAAAACTGTCATTATAATACCTAGAAACCATACTATACTTGACTTTAGAAATTTAGATAAATTATCAATTTTTATTTTATCTGATATTTTTGAAATAATTATTAAACTTGTAAATATTAAAACAGCAGGTATAATTAAATTTTGAATTATGTTTCCTATAAAATTTATTATAAATAAGATAATTGGTTCTATAATACTGCTTGTAGTTATATTTCCTGTATAAAGCATAAGTGTTATTAATAGAGGAACAAGCAGGTTCATAAATCCTATTAAATTATTTGTTGTATCTTGTGTCAGTTTTATTATGTCTGTGAAATTTGTCATTATAACTGTTATTATTAAAATATATTGAACATAATAAACAAGCTTTGATATACTATCATTTTCTAAACTGTCACTTATAGATTTTAAAACACTATGTATTATTATAATTACTAAAATGCTTGCAATTGTTTTTATATTAGATGAAACTTCTTTTCCTAATAAATTCAATATTTTATTAATTATTGTTGAGTTATCAACTTGTCCTTTGATTACATTTTGCAATAATTGATTTATATCAATATCTTCGAAAAATTCTCCCTCATATTTTTCTGCATTTTTTATAAAACCACTTATATTAAACTCTTCTTGTTGCTCATCTAATATTTCTTCAGCATAACAAAAATTTAAATTAAAAATTATTAATATTATTAAAATAATAAGAAAATATTTATTTTTCATTTGTATTTTTTTCCTTTTTTATGGTAATATTTTTAATATTATTTCTAAAAGACTTGAAATTATAGGTATTGACATAGATATAATTATTATTTTTGTTCCCATTTCTATTTTATTAGCAATTGCAGCTTCACCAGAATCTTTACATACACTTACTGCAAATTCAGATAAAAATGCTATTCCAGTTATTTTTATTAAAAGTAGTAAAAATGATGTATTTATAGAGGCTTTATTTGATAAAGATTGTAACAAATTTATAATTCCTGTTAACTTGTCCATTACTAGCATTAAAATTAATGCCCCTGTCAGTAAACTGATATAAATTGTAAATTCAGGTCTGTATTGTTTTAATAGAACTATTATTATTAAAGCAATTAATGCTATTCCGATTATTTTAATAACTTCCATTTTTCCTCCTAGTGTCAGGTCCATTTGGACATTTGTGTCCATTTGGGACAGATCTATAATTAAAGATTAAATAACGTTCTTACTGTGTCAAACAAACCGACTTATTTCTTTTATTACCATTGTTAATACTATTATCAATCCCGCTAAAGTTGTCATCATTGCTTGGTCTTCTCTTCCAGCTCTTACTAAAACTTGATATAAAACTGCAACTAATATTCCAATTGCTGCTATTTTAAATAATAAATCTATATTCATTTAAATAGTTCCCCTCTCTTTAAAGATTTTACTAAGCTAAAATTATTACAATTGCAAGTCCTATAACAGTTCCTAGTTTTAAATACATTTTTTCATTTTTTTCTTTTTCTTTTTGTGCTTCTAAAATTTGATTTTCTAATAATTTTTCAGTTATCTCAATTTGACTTATTTGTCCTTCAACATCTGTTTGCCCTAATAATTTTGAAAGTTTCTTTATTATATTTATATCTTCTTTTTTTAAATTACATATTGTTTCATCTAATGACTCTTCCCAAGAAATACTTGCTGTTTTTTCTTTCATTTTTTGTTTTGCTAATTTAAATATATTTGAAATATTTTTGTTTGAATTTTTTGCAATCTCACTAAAAATGTCAGGTATCGGTTCATATGTATATCTTATCTTTGTTTTAAATATATTTAACGCACTTTGCATTTCTTCTAATTCTTCTAATCTATATACATATTTTTTTGATAAGAATTTTCCTATAATACTTGATGAAATTAAAATTATAAATAAAATGAAATATTTAATTACAATCATTTAAAACTTGTCCTTTCTATGTTTTTAGTATTATATGCTTAACATTTATTTTTAGAACTAAAATTTTTTATAAAAAAATTACTTTTTCAATTAAATTTTCTTCAATTAAGTTATTTATTTGTCTATTCTTTTTTATATCTTCTAAATTTTTTCCATGCATTGTAAATATTCCTTTTACTCCTGAAATCATTGCTTCTCTAATTGCTTTAACATCATCTTCATTACCTATTTCATCACATGCTATTACTTCTGGCGCCATTGAACGAATCAACATTTTCATTCCATTAGATTTAGAGATATTCTCTACAATGTCTGTTCTTATTCCTACATCATTTTGTGCTATTCCATGATACATTGCAGCAATTTCACCTCTTTCATCCACAACACCACATGTTTTTCCTTTGAATTTTATATTTGGAATACCATTACTTATATTTCTTATACAATCTCTTAACATCGTTGTTTTCCCTTTTCCTGGAGGAGATACAATTAATGTATTAAATATAGTATTATTTTCTAAATCTATTATTTCATTAATAATCTTGTTACTACAATCTAATATTTCTCTTGCAATTCTAAAATTCAAACTAGTTATATATTTTAAATTTATTACTTTTTCATTCTCTGTAACAGCTGTTCCAGATATTCCGACCCTATGTCCACCTTTTACAGTTAAAAATCCTTTACAAATTTGGTTCTTGTAACTATAAATTGAGTTATCACATAACCTTTCTAATATTTGCATTATCTCTTGTATACTTACAATATATTCAATTAATATATCAGCTTGTGCTAATTTTAATATAATAGGTTTATTTGAACGAATTCTAATTTCTTGTAAATCTTCTTCTATTTTTTTATTATGTTCTAGTGTATCTTTAAGTAAATTATATATATTTACTGGAAAATACCTCAAAACTTCATCTGTATATTTCATAGAAATTAAATCTCCTTATAATAATGATTTAAGATATGTCCCCAAATGGACATCAATGTCCATTTGGACCTGTCCCGGAATGGACATCAAAAAAAAGCATATATTATAATATATGCTTTTTTTGTGACGTTAGAACTATCTTTCACTTATAACTACTCTATATATTATTCCTGTATCTTGATCTCTTTCAAAATCGACTCTATATTCTTTATCATCTTTTACATCATCTTTTATAAATGCAATATTTTGTTCACTTGAGTCATATTCTTTACCATTAAAGTTTATTTCTTTTATTTTTTTATCATCATCTTCTGCTTCTTCATTGTTTAATTGTATTGTAGATAATAAACCTTTTATTGTCTGATGTGATTGTTTTGTTGCTTCATATAACTCGTATTTTTTATTAAAGTTCGTAATTTCTTCTTCATTTACTTGGTTTGCCTCATCTCTCATACGACTTAATGAACTTGATTGATTTTGTATAGATAATATTGGAGCTAGAATTCCATCTATAAATGGATTACTGTTTTCTTCTAGTCCAACTTCTTCCATTTGTTCTTTATTTACAATTTGTATTCTTTCTATAACTTTATTTAAAAAATCTGAAATTTGCTTATTATCAAAATCAGTTAATATTATTGAATTTTCTTCATTAAAATCTTCTATATTAGAACTTTCAACAAAATTAATATTATCATTTATTTGATATTTGTATTTTTCTTCTTCTGTTTCTATTCCTATAACATATTGTTCATTTATAGTTTGCATACTTGATATTCCAGAAAAATTACAATTAAAATATATTTTTGCTGTTTTATTATCTTCATTTGATTCTAGTGCTATTTGATATTTAATGTCTCCAGCATTTTCGACTTTTTCAAAATCAATTTTATAATTATTTGTTGCCAAAACTAGTCTGACAACTTTTCTTCTTTTAGTATATACTGTTAGTTCTATTTTTTCTTCATTAAAAGTTGTTTCACTTTCTAATTCTTTTATATAATCTTCTAAATTATTTGGTGTTATTTTTGCTGAATTTTTTACTATTTTAAGATATTCGTTTATCTTATCTAGTGTAGATTGATCATCTTTTAATTTTTCAAATATTTTTGTAACTACATTTTTTAATTCTTCACCTGTTAGTGTTAGTCTATATCCGTTTGCTTCATTTTCATTAACTTTTGAGAATTTTTCTTCTTTTAATTCGTTTTTTAATATATCTATATATGTATTTTTTATACGCTCTTTATCTTCATCTGTTAATTCTACATTTTTTATTTCTTGAATTTTTTCTATTCCTATTAGTGAATCTTCAGCGCTTGATATTTCTGTATTTTCAAATATATTGTCTGTCTTTTGGGTGTCAACTGCTAAAAATTTATTTCCTACAAATTTTGTTTGTAATCCAATTATTGTATTATTTTTTATAAATTGTAGTGGGAAAAATACAGATTCTGAGTAGTTTAAATTTATATCTTGTTTCATTTTGGAATTTTTATTATCTACTTGTCCAGAAAATGTAATATTATATTTATTTAAACTTGATGGTGTATCCTCATCAGCACCTATATTCATTGTATATGTACCATTATTTTCATAAGGTGTATTTTTTTTCTTATCTAAATATTCTATTAATTTATTATTTACTATACCATTTTGAGAATTAAATATGCTTGTTGAATATTTAAAAAATAAGTTTTTATTATTTTTAAATAAATCTGTTGCAATAAAAGCATAAGCTATTCCTGCAATTAGTATTATTACTAGTAAAATTATTATTGATATTAATAAAATTTTATTTTTCTTTTGATTCATAATAACAACTCCTATTCTTCCCAGTTATGATAAATGTTTGATACATCGTCTAATTCTTCTAGTCTTTCTATTAATCTTTCCATTTTTTCTTGAGCTTTTTCATCTAAACTAACTGTTGTAGTTGGAACCATTTGCACTTCTGCTTCTAAGAATTCTAATCCAGATTCTTCTAATTTTTCACGAACTGCAGAAAAGTCTGTAGGTTCAGTTGTTATTTCATATACTTCTTCTAATGATTCAAAATCTTCTGCACCCGCTTCTAATGCAAGCATCATTAGTTCATCTTCATCCATAGTTGTTGATTGTTTTTCTATTACTATAACTCCTTTTTTATTAAACATATATGATACGCAACCTGTTGTTCCTAAATTTCCTCCTGCCTTGTCAAATACATGTCTTACATCTGCTGCTGTTCTGTTTTTGTTATCTGTTGCAGCTTCAACAATAACAGCAACACCATTTGGTCCATATCCTTCGTATGTCATTTCTTCATAATTTTCATTACTTGTTGATGCCTTTTTTATTGCATTATTTATTGTATCATTAGGCATATTTGCTGCCTTACATTTTGCAATTACATTTTTTAATTTTGAATTTCCAGCTGGATCTGGTCCTCCTTCTTTTACTGCTATTAGTAATTCTCTACCTAATTTTGTAAATATTTTTCCTCTTGCTGCATCTGCCTTTCCTTTTTTTGCTTGTATATTATGCCATTTACTGTGTCCTGACATGTACATCTCCTCCTTTTTACATTTCATACATTATTTTAACATAATTTTTTTATTTTGTGTAGTCATTTTATAAAAAAATACATATTTAGTTATTTCAATTATTTTATTCATAATTTTTTCTATTTTCCATTTCTGTTTCTTTTATTACATCATCATATCCTGTTAGTGCTGCAAATGGTGCAAATTGAGCAGATCTTGCATACAAAGACATTGGTGGATGTTTTTTTGATGTATGATGTTTTAAATTAATAATATCATCATATTGTCTGTCATATTTCATAAATATCGCTTCCTAACTTCTATGTCCTCCAATTTGTTTATTTCGTTCAATTGTTGTAGCTCCTTCAATAAAATTTATACCTTTTAAAACTGCATTTTTTCCATATCTTGATTTTATATTTAATAATGTTTTTTGCAGTTCTTTTTCCATTTTTTCCTTTTTTCTTTTTTTGTCTAATTCAGCATAATTAACAAATAAATCAATTTGCTCATAACTCTTAATATTTTTATAATATTTATCATTTACTACATCTTCTGCTGTAAGATTTATTCTTCTAACAAGTAGATTTTTATTTATTATTCTTTCATATAGCTCAACAACAGCATCTGTTATAAGTTTTGTTGAAGATGTTTTATGGTCAATATTTATAGTTCCATGTCCATGTTTTGGAACTTTTCTGCCATAGCGGTCTAAAGTTATTTCGCCATTATATAATCTATTAATTTCTGGATTTTTTAGATTATCTACATCATATCCTATAGTTAAAACTAATTTACTTGTAATTAAATCTTTTTTTACTAAGTCTAATGAAAGTTGTTCTGCCATTTCCTTTACTATAGTTTTTGTATCTTCATAATTATATGGACAATGTAATACTTGCCCTGAGCTTATACTATTTGTTACAGGTTTATATGATTTTATACTTTTAATAGTACAAGGTTCATATCCCCAAGCATGGTCTATAAGCAATTCTGCATTAATACCAAATAACTTATATAGCAATTCTTCATTTCTTTCTGACATTCTTGCAATATCGCCCATTGTAAATATTCCATTTTTCTCTAATTTTTTTGATATACCCTGGCCTACTCTCCAAAAATCTGTTATTGGTCTATGACTCCATAAATATTTTCTATATGTTATTTCATCTAATCCTGCTATTCTTACTCCATTTTTATCTGGTTCAATATGTTTAGCCATAATATCCATTGCAACCTTGCATAAATATAGATTTGTTCCTATTCCAGCTGTGGCTGTAATTCCTGTTTCTTCATATACATTTTGAACAACTCTTGTAACTAATTCTCTTGGTGTTAATTTATATGTTTGTAAATAATTTGTTACATCTATAAATACTTCATCAATAGAGTAAACATATATATCTTCTTCTGAAAACCATTTTAAATAAATACTATATATTTTTTTACTATAATCCATATAATATTTCATTCGTGGTGGTGCAATTATATAAGTTAATTGTAAATCATTATTCTTTTTTAGAGCAATATCATCATAAGATGAACATGTAAATTTATTTCTTGGTGCTTTTAGCTTTCTTTTTTCATTAATCTCATTTACTTTTTGAATTACTTCATATAATCTTGCTCTTCCTGATATTCCATATTGTTTTAATGCTGGACTTACTGCTAGGCAAACTGTTTTTTCTGTTCTACTACTATCTGCAACTACTAAATTTGTAGTTATTGGATTTAAACCTCGCACTACACATTCTACTGAAGCATAAAAACTTTTTAAATCAATAGAAACATATATTTTTTCATATTTATTATTCACTTTTGCACCACCTTTACAAAACATTTATTTGCATTATATCACAATATTATTCGTTTGTAAACAGTTGTTTGTAAATAATTTATTTTACTCTGTTCTTAAAGCTTCTACAGGGTCTTTTTTACTTGCCATCTTTGCTGGAATTAATCCTGCTATTATTGTTAATAACATACTAATAATTACTAATATAACTCCTGCAACTGGTGGAACCATTGCATGTACATTAACATCAGTTAATGTGTATATTATATTATTTATTGGTATTGTTAGTAAAATTGTTATTCCAATTCCAATTAATCCTGCTATAAAACCAACTATAAATGTTTCTGCTTTAAATACTCTTGATACATCTCTTTTTGATGCTCCTATAGCTCTTAATATACCAATTTCCTTTGTTCTTTCAAGTACAGATATATATGTTATTATACCTATCATTATTGATGATACAATTAATGAAATTGATACAAATGCTATAAGTACATAACTTATTATATTTACAATTTGGCTTACTGATTTTATCATAATTCCAACTACATCTGTATAATTAATTACATTTTCTTCTTTTCCATCATCTCTTTGTTTTTGGTTGTAATCTTCAATTGCCTTTGATATGTTTTCTTTTGCTTCAAAGTTTTTTGGATATATATTAATTGTGGATGGCTTGTTTAAATCTATTGCTCCTAATTTTTTTAGATTTTTTTCATAGCTTGAATCTTTATTTTGAGTATATGTTTCCATCATTTTTGCAATTTCTTCACTACTTAAATTTGCCATTGCCATTCTTTGTTCCTGTGTTAAATTTGTTGTTGACATTGATTCTTTTTCTTCTTCTGTAGGAAATTTTAATCCTGAAAATACATTTACATCTTTATTTTCTTTTTGTTCTTTTACTATTTCAGATTCACTTGATTTATTTATTACATATTCTTTAAGATCTTTAGTATAGCCAATAAATCCATCTGTAGATTCACTTAAACCTTCTTTATTTTGTCTTAGTATTCCAACTACCTTTATTGATTCTGCATCATTTATCTTATTTTTCATATAATCATTATTATCACTTTTATCAATCCATAATCCATTTTCTTTTGCATAAAAATCTGAATTTAATACAAGTTTAAATGATAAATTTAGCAGTTCATCATAAGTATATGATGTTTGTTCTGTTTCTTCATTTTTTTCACCTTTTTGTGCTTTGTTCCATTTTTCCTTTAATTCTTGTTGGTCTTTTAATCCAAGAGAATAAAGGGTATAGTCACTTATTTCATTTTTTTCATTAAAAACTAAAACTACTTCATTATACTTTTTAGGCCAATTTCCTTTAACAAGTTCATATTGTGATTTCAATAAATCCTCATTATCTAGTAATTCTTGCCATACATTTATTTCACTTGTCATTTGAGAACCGCCACTCATCATAGATGCCATATCAGATTCACTTCTGGCATCAAAAAAATCACCCATTCCAACTGCATCCATAGCTGTACTTGGATTTACTCTTATTACTCCATTATCAGTGTTTTCTTTATATAAATTAATGTCTAAATTGTATCCGTAATTTATACTATTACTATTTTTAGTAATTTCATTATCTTCTTTTTCTATAAATTCTTTTAAATCAGTAAGATTATTTTTTTGCTTTTTGTTAGATAAACTTTCTACCATTTTATTCATTATATCTGCTGAATAAACTTTACCTTCTTCATAAGTAGATCTATCTTTATCAGTCTCACCCATCATAGCTTCCATCATACTTGACATATCAATTGTTGATTCTTCTATTGTTATTGGGTATGAAGATAAAGTATCTTCTTCAACTTTTGTAATATAATTTTTAACACCTGTTGAAATTGCCAATATTAATGCTATTCCAATAATACCAATACTTCCAGCAAAAGAAGTTAATATTGTTCTTCCTTTTTTGGTTAGTAAATTGTTTAGACTTAATCTAAGAGCAGTGAAAAATTTCATATGTCCCATAGGTGAAATAGTCTCTTTAGATATTTTTTCATTTTTTGTCTGGTTGCTAATGTCAACTGGATTAGAGTCATCTGTTATAACTCCATCTAATATCTTTATAATTCTACTTGAATATTTCTCTGCTAAATCTGGATTATGTGTAACCATTATAATTAATTTATCTTTTGAAATTTCTTTTAAAATTTCCATAATTTGAACACTAGTTTTTGTATCTAGTGCCCCTGTTGGTTCATCTGCTAATATTATATCTGGATTATTAACTAATGCTCTTGCAATAGCAACTCTTTGCATCTGTCCTCCAGATAATTGATTAGGTTTTTTATTCATTTGGTCTTTTAACCCTACATCTTCTAATGCTTTTATTGCTCTTTTTCTTATCTCTTTTTTAGAAACTCCAGAAATTGTTAAAGATAATTCGACATTTGACAATACAGTTTGGTGTGAAATTAAATTATAATTTTGAAAGACAAAACCTATAGAATGATTTCTATAAGAATCCCAGTCTCTATCTTTATACTCTTTAGTTGACTTTCCATTTATAATAAGGTCTCCTGTTGTATATCTATCTAAACCTCCTACTATGTTTAATAAGGTGGTTTTTCCACAACCACTTTGACCTAATATAGAAACAAATTCTGATTTTCTAAACTCTATACTAATTCCTTTTAATGCTTCAACTTTTGAATCTCCTGTAATATACTCTTTTGTAATATTTTCTAATTTTAACATTATATCCTCCTTAATCTTAATGCATTTAAGATAACAGTTAAGCTACTTAATGTCATTGCTAATCCTGCTATCATAGGATTTATTGATATTCCTATCGGTTTTAATAAACCAATTGCAATTGGAATCATTAAACTATTATAGAAAAATGCCCAAAATAAGTTTTGTTTTATATTTTTTATTGTTCTTTTACTTATTTGTATTAAATCCATTATTTTATTTAAATCATTATTCATAAGTATTACATCTGATGAATCTATTGCTATATCTGTTCCACTATTTATACTTACCCCAATATCAGCAGTTGCAAGAGCAGGACTATCATTTATTCCATCTCCACACATAATAACATTTTTTCCTTGTTCTTTTAGTTTTTTTATTGTTTCTACTTTTTTTGATGGTAAAACATTTGATATTATTGTTTTTATTTGCAGTTCTCTTCCTACTATTTCTGCTGTTTGATTATTGTCTCCTGTTAACATTATTGTTTCAATTTTATTTTTATTTAATTTTTTTATAATCTCTTTTACATTTTCTCTTACAATATCATTAACTCCAATTATTGCAATTATCTTTAATTCTTTTATTACATAAATTATGCTATTCCCCTGTTCTGCTAATTTGTTTTCTTGTTCTTTATATTTATTTTCTATTTGATATTTCTCTAAAATTTTTTCATTTCCTAAAATTATTTCTTGATTTTCTACTTTTCCTTTTATTCCTAATCCTGATATATTTTCAAAATCTTCTACACTTAATCCGTTATATTCTTTAAAAGCCTTTGCAATTGGATGAGTAGATTTTGATTCTAAACTTCCAACTATTTTTAATAATTCATTTTCTTCTATTTCACTAAAATTTATAATTTCTGAAATTTTTAGTTTTCCGTATGTTAGTGTTCCTGTTTTATCAAATACTATAGTATCTATTTTTGATGCATTTTCTAGGATTTCACTTTTCTTTACTAAAATCCCCTTATTTGCACATGCTCCTTCACTTACAACTATTGCAAGAGGTGTTGCTAATCCTAAACTACAAGGACATGCAACTACTAAAACAGTTACAAATGTTTTTATAGCTTCTGGTATTCCCAACTGTAATAATACATAACCTATTAAACTTAATAAAGCTATCAACATTACTACAGGAACAAAATATCCGCTTACTTTATCTGCTATTTTTGCAATTGGTGGCTTTGTATTTGTAGCCTCTACTACTAATTTTACAATTTGAGAGATGGTTGATTTTATTCCTATTTTTTCAGCTCTATATTCTATATAACCATCATAATTTATACTCCCAGCAATTACATTATCTTCTGGTTTTTTAGCTACTGGCTTACTTTCTCCTGTTATAAATGATTCATCAACATGTGTTGTTCCTCTAACTATTTCACCATCTACTGCAATCCTATCACCTGGGTGACTTATTACAATATCATTTATTTTTATTTGATCTATCGTAACCTCTTTTTCTTCTCCATTTACTTTTATAATGGCTTTTTTTGGTGTTATTTGAACCAATTTTTTTATTGCTTCTTTTGTTTTATCTTTCGAAACTCCATCTAGATATCTTCCAAATTTTATAAAAAATATAACAATAGCAGCTGATTCAAAATATAAATTATGAACATATTCATTATTTCCTTTTAATACCATTGCCATTCCATATACACTATAAAAAAAACTACTTAATACACCTATTGCTACTAATGTATCCATATTTGGTGATTTGTGTATTAAATTTTTGTAACCACTTTTTAAAATATCAAAACCATATATCAAAAAAGCAATTGCTAATACAAATAAGGTTAAAGTATAATTAATAGGATTCAAACCGCATATTTATATTATTTGGTACTGGAACTCCTACCATTCCTCCCATTGATATATATAACAAAAAAATAGCTAGTATTCCAAAAATAATAAATAGTTTTTTTTCATTTTTACTTTTTTGTTCATCATTTTCATCTAAATATAACCCTGCACTTTTAAAGCCAGCTTCATCTACAAATTTCTCTAGTTGTTTTCTATTAAGCTTTTTTTCATCATATACTATTAATGCATTAGCCATAACTAGATTTACAACAGCACTTTCTATGCCTTCTTGTTTATTTAAATATTTTTCTAATCCATTGGAACAACCGCTACAGGTCATTCCCTCTATTTTTAACATAATTTTTTTCAAACTTATTCCCTCATTTTTTCAACTAAATTTGTTAGCTCTTCTATTGTGTTTTCATTCATTCTCGTTTTTACTGTAACAATTGGTTCTATAATTTCTACATTTTTCATTTCAGATATAATTTCTTTCATACATTTTGCCGCCATTGGTGCCCAAGAACCATTTTCTATTAATGCTATTTTTCTGTTTTGGAAATTTTTGTGTTTTAAATGTCTTAAGAAATTTTCTGTATCTGGGAATAGTCCTGCATCATAAGTTGGTGATGCTATTATCATTTTGTTATATCTAAATGCATCTTCTATAACTTCTGCCATATCTGCTCTTGCTAAATCATAACAAGCTTTTGGTTCTATTCCTTCTTGTTTCATGATTTTTTCTAATTCTTCTATTACTTTTTTTGTATTTCCATGTATTGAGTTGTATGCTATAAATATTCCTTCATCTTCTGGTTCATATTTACTCCAAATATCGTATTTATTTATGTAATATTGTAAATTTTCTGATAATATTGGTCCATGTAATGGACAAATTGTTTTTATATCTAAATTTGCAACCTTTTTTAATAATAGTTGTACTTGTGCACCATATTTTCCCACAATATTAAAATAATATCTTCTTGCTTCACATGCCCAATCTTCGTCTGTATCTAGTGTTCCAAATTTTCCAAATCCATCTGCTGTAAATAGTATTTTATCAAGTGATTCATATGTTACCATTACCTCTGGCCAATGTACCATTGGTGCCATAAAGAATTTTAAATTGTGTTTTCCTAAATTTATTTCTTCACCTTCTGTAATTGGCAATGCATTTTCTAGCAATTTACTATCTACAAATTGTGGTAGCATTTCATAGGCTCTTTTACTTAAGATAATTTTTACTTCCGGATATTCTTTGACTAATGCTTCTATGTTTGCTGAATGGTCAGGTTCTAAATGTGACACTACTAAATAATATGGTCTTTCTCCATTCAATTCTGCTTTTAAATTTTCCATCCACTCTCTTCCTGCTCTTTTATCTACTGTATCCATTACTGTTATTTTTTCATCTTTTATTAAATATGAATTATATGACACTCCATTTGGTATTACATATTGACTTTCAAATAAGTCTAATGTTTTGTCTTGAACTCCTATATATTTAATATCTTTTGATATTTCCATTTATAAATCTCCTTTCTATTTTGATGGTATTAAAGTATCTACTGGGCAATAATTATCTGTTAATAAAACCCCATTATTATAATCAACTGTTGCTGTCTTTTCTAAATTAATAACATCATCTGTAGCTATTACCATATTATTTTGGATTCTTTCTAGATCATTCATATCATTACATGGTATAACATATACATTTTTGAACACCTTTTTTATAGTGTTAATTTCAGCATTAATAAAATTTGAATTTTTGCCTTGTATTGATGATATTACATTACTTAAATATAATCCATTTTCATTTAGTGAATCATGAATTTTTTTAACCGCTTCTAATGTAGTCAATGTTTTTGCAGGTGAATAACCTGTAAATGCATCATTTAATATTGCATCATATTTTTTGGTATTTTTATTCAAATAAGTTCTGCCATCTTCTTTTATTAAATTTAGTCTTTTGTTATTTTCTAAATCAAAATCATTTATTAATTTATCTAAATAAAAATATTTTTTTGCGATTTGAGTTATTTTTCCATCAATTTCTACTACATCCATATTACTTTCTAAATTATTACTTATAAAGTGTTTTGGATATGAATATCCTGCTCCACCAATCATAAGAACATCCTTTATTTCCTTATTTGATTTAAACATCAAATCATAATATTTTGTATATTCGAACACTAAATCAAAACATTTATTTTCATTAATATATGTTGCAGATTCATTTCCTTTGTCAACTGTTAAATGTCTAATTAATTCTCCATTTTTATTAACATTTAATAATAAAACTCTTCCATATTGTGTATCATAACTAGCTAATATTTTGGTATCTCCTTTTAATACTTTTTCTATGTTCTCATTATTATTTTTTATAAACATATAAAAAAGTACAGCACTTATTAAAATTCCAATTATTGCAAATATATTAATATAGTCTTTTTTTAATATATTTTCAAAATTAACCAATATAATTAATAAAAACATTATTATAGAAAGTACAAATAATATTTCATTACTTCCGAAGCTTGGTATTAATAAAAATCCACCTTCAAATGTACCTATAATACTTCCAAGTGTTGCTAATGCTGATATTTTTCCTGAGATTTTTCCTACATTTTCTATGTTATTCATTTTTATTTTTACTATAATTGGAGATAATGTTCCAATAAACATTGCTGGTAAAAAGAATATAGCAATTGTACCTATAATTGCTCCTATTTTTATACTATCTGTAATTTTGATTATATTATTTAATACTCCTCTTTGTATTAATGGGATTAACATTATCAATATTCCAGAAATACCTAATATCTCTTTTACATTTTTCTCGTTATCCCTTTTATCTGCAATAATACCTCCTAAGTAATTTCCTGTGCTTGTACTAAGTAATATAATACCTATTATACTTGTCCATACCAAATTACTGTTTCCAAAATATGGTGATAATATTCTTGATGCAATTAACTCCAAAATCATATAAACTGCATTTACTATAAATACTACTATTTCAAATTTATATTTTTTCACTTATCCATACAACCTTTCTATTTTTATTATTTGAAGTATATCATACTAAAACAAAAAAGGAAAGAGTTTTTACTCATTTCCTTTTTGCTTGTAACTTTTACATTATAAATTCAACTATTTTTTCAAAAACATCATTTGCTTCTGGTATTGGATATAATGGATAACAATGATTCATATCTTCACCAATTATAATATCATTTTTAATATTGTTTTCATCCAATTTTTCTTTTAATAATATTATATCAGGATAAAATAATTCTCTTGTCCCAACCAGTAATAAAGTGTCTGAAATATTTCTTAAATCTCCATAGATTGGACTTACCTTATAATCTTTTAAATCTAACCCATCAGCCCAAAGTTTACCACATTCTATTAATCCACTTCTAACTAACATTGGGTCTATTTTTTCATAATATTCATAATCGGAAATTGACATTGAAACATCTAACCAAGGTGATATTAAAACTAGTTTTTTTGGTCCTTCTATATTTTCCGCTTTTAAATATTCTGTAAATGCTAAAGCTAGACCTCCTCCAGCTGAATCTCCCATAATTATAATTTTTTTATCTGTTTGTTCTAAAATTTGTTCATAAACATTTAAAATTAAATTATATGCATCTTCCCAATTTTTGTTTGGAGCTAAAGAATATATTGGTACATAAATTTTAGAATTTGTTTTTTTAGCCAACTTATCTAAAAATTTCCAATGATATATTACTGGCTGTGTTACATATCCTCCACCATGAATATATAAAATTATATTTTTATAATTTTCACTTCCTGTTAATTTATAAATTGTATTTTCTTCAATTTCATAATCTTCTAATTTTGAGTTAAAATTATATATTGGTAATTTGAATTTTATATTTTTTGTTTTCTCTATAAAAATTGAAAATTTATTATTATCTGATAAAACCAATTTTGCTCCATTATTGCGTAAGTACATTTCAACTATTGTTGCTATACATGAACGATTATAAACAGTATGTGATACTGTTATAAATATTGTTGAACATATTATTATAGTAATAACAATTGCAAATAATATTTTTTTAACCCTCATTATACACCTCTAGATGTATTATTGACAGATTTTGAAAATTATAAACTTTTAATTATTCTCTTCTAATAAATCCTTAAATATTTGATAAACTTTTTCGTCATGTTTTTTTATATTAACAGGTCTTAACTTATTATTTGTAAAGCAATGTTTTGTCCAAGCTTCTATAATTGTTTTACCTGTATTTTTATTAATAACATTATAAGATACAGTCATTCTGACACCATTATATTCAGTTATTTTTGGTTCTATAGTTATAGTATCTCCACTAGTTACATGGCTTTTATATTTACAATAAACTTCTAGTGTTGGGATAGTATAACCTTCTTCTTCCATTTTTTCCATAGGTATATCTAATTTTTCTAACCATCTACTTCTTGCTTCTTCTAAAAATCTTATATAGTTTGAATGATGTACTACACCCATTCTATCTGTTTCATAATAATTAATTATTCTTTCATATACAAATTTCATTTTTCCCTCTTTTCTAATTTAAAATAATATTCCTAAATGTTCTAACAATATTTTTAATCCAATTAAAATTAAAATAACTCCTCCTAAAAATTCTGCTTTATTTTGAAATATATCTCCAAATCTATTTCCTACTTTTACTCCAATTATTGATAAAGTAAAAGTAATTATTCCTATAATTAAAACTGATAATAATAAATTTATTTCAAAAAATGCAAATGTAACTCCAATTGCTAATGCATCAATACTTGTCGCTATAGCAAGTACTACCATTGTTTTAAAATCTATTTTATCATTTCTTTTTTCAATTTCATCATCAGTAGAATTTTTTATCATGTTTCCACCTATAATTCCAAGTAAAATAAAAGCTATCCAATGGTCTACATTTTGTACAAAATCACTAAATGATGATCCTAATAAATATCCTATAATTGGCATAAGAGATTGAAATATTCCAAAATATAAAGCTATAATTACAGTATTCTTCCATTTTATTTTAACCATTGAAAGACCTTTACAAACAGATACAGCAAATGCATCCATTGCAAGACCTATTCCAATTATTATTATTTCAAAAAAACCCATTTTATATTTCTCCTTTAAATATATTTATTCTAAAATTTTTCCTAAATACACAGAATAAATATATTTTTTAGTAACCTTTTTATTTAATGCTTTTTCTAGTGCTTTTTCGTAAATATTTAATTGATTTTTATATTTATTTACTAATTCTATTTCTTTACCTTTTTCTACATAATCTGTTTTATAATCTACAAGAATTAATTCATCATTTTTATTAATATAATACAAATCAATAATACCCTGTACTAAAATATTTTCTTGAATTTCTTCTTCATAAATATCTTTTGCAGGTATATTTATATAAAAAGGTTTTTCTCTATATACTTCTTTTGCATCTTTAACTTCTTTCCAAATATTTGATTTAGTAAATTGCAATATTTTTAATGGATTTATATTATCTGCTTCACTTTGTGTAATTATTTGTTTAGAAACTAAATCTTGAATTAGTTGCTTAACTTTGTTTAAATCATAATCTTGTTTTATGTCTAATTTTTGAAGACATAAATGTACTAATGTTCCTTTTTCTGCTCCTGTTAATTTTATATCATCTTCTGTTTTTAGAAATTGAGGTTTTTCAAAATCTATTATTTCTTCATTTGAATTTATTTCATAATTATTTTTTTCTTCCATAACCTTTTTCTTTAAATTCGTTACTGAAGCTTTAGTTGGAATAATTGTTGCAATTTTTTCTGGATATGAATAATTTAATTTTTCATCAATTTCTTGTATATATTTATTATTATATTCCTTATTTTCTAGTAATTTTATTACATCAAACTCTTCTTTTTCTAATTTTTTAAAACCTTTAATAACATCTTGTTTTTTATAAATATTTAAATTAGCTTTTAAATTTTGTTTTTCATAATTATATACTAGTAAAATCCAATCTAAGTATTTTTTATACTTCTTTACCAAAATAGGATG
Source organism: uncultured Clostridium sp. (assembly GCA_946548575.1). GTDB lineage: Bacteria > Bacillota > Clostridia > TANB77 > CAG-508 > CAG-269. The sequence continues at coordinate 22,008 of CAMNPT010000001.1, forward strand.
AATTTTATTATTCTGTTTTTCATATTGATTTTTTTGTTCTATCATTTTTTTGTTTTCTTTTTCAAAATCCTTAGAAACTCCTGTTATAATAAGCTTTTCTTTTGCTCTTGTTAAAGCTACATATAAGATTCTCATCTCTTCTGATAGTGTTTCTACAAATATTTTGTTTCTAATTGCTGCTTTACTAAGTGTATCATATTGAACTTGCATATCATAATCTATATATTTAACTCCTATTCCCATCTCCTGATGAAGTAAAACATTTTCATTTAAATCCATTAAATTAAATTGTTTTCCTGTACTAGATAAAAATACAACTGGAAATTCTAGCCCTTTACTTTTATGAATACTCATTATTCTAATTACATCTTCATTTTCTGAAATTAGTTTTGCAGAACCTAAATCTCCGCTACTTAATCGTATTTTTTCTATAAAATTTATAAAATTATATAATCCTTTAAAATTTGCTGATTCATATTGTTTTGCTTTTTGAAATAACATTTTTAGATTTGCTTGTCTTAATTGTCCATTTGGCATAAGACCAACATAATTATAAAAGCTTGTATCCATATATATTTTCCAAATCAATTCATCTAAAGATAAATATTCTTGTTCTTTTCTCCAATTGTCTATATTACTTAAAAATCTCTTTATTTTTTCTTTTAATTTTATATCTACATCTATTATTGCTTTTTTCATACAAGTGTAAAAATTATCATATTTATCTGATAAACGAATTTGTACTAAATCATCATCTGTAAATTTTCCTATTGAAGACCTTAAAACTGTAACTAATGGAATATCTTGCATTGGATTATCTATTATTTTTAATAAACACATTATAGTTTGTATCTCGATTGAATCTAAATACTCTTGGGAACTATCTGAAAATACTGGCATTTCCAGGTTAATTATTTCTTTTTCAAAGATAGGTGCTGTATTTGTAGTTGACCTTAATAAAATTACTATATCTTTATATTTTATATCTCTAAATTTTTCTAAATCTTTATCCCATACCTGATATTTTGAATCTATTATTTGTTTTATTTTATTTGCAACAAATCTTGCTTCTAATTCAATATTCTCAATTCGCTCTTCATCTTGCGTTTCATTCTCTTGGTCTTTTTGTAACTCATCAACTTCTGCTACATCTATAATATCTATTTGAGTCTTTAAATCTTGGTTTATAGATTTATAATTTGCTCCTAAGTTTAAATATTCTTCTTCATTATATTCAATATTCCCAAGTATTGAGCTCATAATGTCTTGGAAAATTAAATTTGTGAATTCCAATACATTTTCTCTACTCCTAAAATTTTTAAATAATTGAATTTTTATATTATCTGTATTTGTTTCTTTTTCTTGTTTTCTTTTATATTTATTATATTTTTCTAAAAATAGCTCTGGTCTTGCTTGACGGAATTTATATATACTTTGTTTTACATCTCCAACTGTAAATATGTTGTTTCCTCTTGATACAGCATTTAAAATATATTCTTGTACTAAATTACTATCTTGATATTCATCTATTGCAACTTCTTCAAACTTTTCTTGATACATTTTAGCAACTATAGAAGGTTCTCCTTGTTCTGTTAGTAATATTTTAAGTGCAAAGTGTTCTATATCATTAAAGTCTACAATATTTCTTTCTCTTTTAGATTTTGTAAATTCTTCATCAAATTCTAATATTATATTTTTTAGTTTTAATAATATATTATACATATCAAAAATATCTTGATTAGCTTGTTTTGAGTCACATATTAATATTTTATCTAGTACTTTAGAAAGTTTCTTTTTTACATCATCTCTAACCTGTTTTACCTCATCTTTTATAATAGAATCTACCTTTTGTCTTGGCCATGTTATAAATTTTATATTTTGATTTAATTCATAAGCTTTATCCCAGTTTTTTAAATTATTTTTTAGTCTTTCAAGCATATCTATATCATTTATAATTGTTTGATAAAATTTTTCTAGTTCTGGTTCACATACTAGCCTTTTTGCCTGAACTTGAAGAGTAGATATTGAATCTATTAAACTATCTTCTATTTCTTGTATTAGCTCTTTTCCCCATATTGTCTCAGCAAAATTTTCTTCTATTTTCTCTTCTAGGTTAAACATTTCAATTTTTTCATTCAACCATTTTTCTGGAAACGGATTGCTTTGTATATAATTATATATTTTTAATATTAAATCTTTTAAAGGTTTGTCATCTCTATAACTTGTATATGTATTAATTAATTTTGAAAAGTCTTTATTTTCTTCTTCATATTTTTTTTCAAATAATTCTTCTAATTTTTCTTCTTTTAAAAGCTCTATTTCTGTTGTATCTGCTATTCTAAAGTTTGGTGATAAATTTTCAAGTTCATAAAAGTTATTTCTTACAACTTCAAGACAAAAAGAGTCTATAGTGCATATACTTGATTTATTTAGAAGTGTTACTTGTTTTAGCAATTTTTCATTTTCTGGTTCTTCTTCTAATTCTTTGTATATTGCATCTAAAACTCTTTGTCTCATTTCAGAAGCGGCAGCATTTGTGAATGTAACTACAAGCAGTTTGTCTATATCTATATTTTCATTTAAAATTTTATTTATAATTCTTTCTACTAAAACTGCAGTTTTACCACTTCCAGCAGCTGCTGCTACTAATATATTTGTGCCTTTTTCATATATGGCATCTTTTTGTTCATTTGTCCATTTTACACTACTCATATTGACCCTCTTTTTTGTTTTTTATAGTTATATCATATTTTAAGGCAATACTCAAGTGATAAATGATATACGTATTTTTTGGTATCATTTTAATTTATTGCTGTTCCATTCACATATAATTTATATCCATTAAAATCTATATTACTGTAACTTGAGTCTTCATCTTCAAAGCTAGTTAAATAAGTATCTCCTGTTAATTTTAAGCTAGATGAGCTATCTAGTTTTAAACTAATACTTTTCGCTGTTTTTTCTCCATTTATCGTACTTTCTAAACTACTTCCCTCAGTTAAATTAATTGTAATTTCACTTACATCATCTGCTACAATATTTCCTGTTAATTTTTGATTTGTACAATTAAATGTTACAATTCCACCATTACTTCCAGAATTACCCCATGAATCAGCTTTTGCTCTTAATAAATATCCTTCTGAATCATTATTAATAATTGTATTATTACTTAAATTTATGACAGATGTTGTATTTGTAACATAAAATGAATCACCTTTATTTGTTGTAATTTTGCTATTTTTTGCTGTAAATGTTGATACCCCTTCTGAAGCATCTCCACTCATTGATTGATATAAAAATATATTTTTATATGTTGTAGATTGTCCATTTAATGTTGTATTATTATCTGTTAATTCAGTATTATCTAATGTTACACTATTTTTTCCTTCTATAACAATTCCTTCTGAAGCTTCTGCTATTAATTTTGCATTACTAACAGTTACATCAGCTGTTGAATAAACTGTTGGCGAACCTTTTCCTGTTGTTGTATATGTTCCACCATCTACTGTTACAGTTCCGCCACCTCTATCTGTTCTAATTGCTGCACTTGATGTTCCTGCTGTATTTATTGTAAGATTTTTTGCTATTGTAGTTCCTCCACCTGTTGTCATTATACCACCTGAATTATCTTTTTTAGTTGTAATTTTAGAATCACTAATTGTTACTGTAGTTCCATCACTTGAAGAATTATTGGTTGTTGCAGATCCTCCATAGCAAAATACTCCATTTGCTCCTGTAGCATCTGTTGTTACATTTATATTTTTTAAAGTAAGATTTGCTCCACTTTTAGCAAGTATTGCAGAATTAGTTCCATAAAAACTTGTGCTATCTCCTCCATCTGAATCTCCTGTTTTAGTAACATCAATATTTGAAAGTGTAACATCAATATCTCCATTTACTAATATAGCATTTTCATCTGCTGTTTCAGATGTATATGATCCACTCTCAATTGTAGTTTCCTCAGTTATTTCTGTAGCTCCAGTAGCTTCAACTGAAGCATTGCTGTTTTTTCCCATTTCTCCTGGACCACCCATTTGCATTTGGTCATTACTATTATTTGAATTATTATTAAATATCAAGAATTTACATAAAAGTCCTAATATTATAGTTAAAATTATAATAATTATTATTTGAATTATATTTTCTTTTTTCACTATTCTCACCTCTTTATAATTTGTTATGTGGGTAAAATATAATTTACCCACATGATTTAAGTATTACTTTCTGTGTCTGTATTATTCTCATTTGAAGTTTTTGTATCTTTTTGTGTATTATTTTGTTTTTTACTAGGTCCACCATTTCCATCACTATTTTCTCCATCTGGTTTTTCTGGTGGTGTTCCACTTGGCATTCCTTTGGAATTTCCATCTTGCATCATTTGTGGTGGATTTCCATCTGGCATTCCTCCACTTTTACTGTTATTATTTTTTGAGTAGAAATAAAATCCGACTGTCGCAATTATTGCTCCTACTAATACTCCAATAATAAATGTTAAAATTTTGTTTTTCATAATAATTACCTCCTATTTTTTATTCTGATTATATTATAATTTTCTTACCTTAAATTTTCCTTAAATATTTTTATTTTTTTAAAATTTTTATTTTTTAGGTAAAGTTACAATAACTTTTGTACCAATATCTCTATTTTTCTCAAATTTTATTGTTCCTCTATGTGCCATTACAATATTATACGCTATAGATAGTCCTAATCCCATTCCTCCTTTTTGTCTATTTCTAGACTTTTCTTCTCTATAAAATCTTTCAAAAACATGGTCAATGGCTTCTTTGCTTATTCCTATTCCTGTATCTTCAACTTCTAAAACAAATTTATTATCTTTTTTATATGTTTTTATATTTATATCATTTCCTTCTTTTGTGTATTTAATGCTATTATCCATTAAAATTACTAATAATTGTTTTAATTTATTATTATCTGCATAAATTTTTTCATTATATTTCAAATCTACATTTAATGTTTTCTTTTCTGTTTTTGCTACATCTTGGTACATTCCAGCTAATGTTTTTATTTCTTTATCAAAATCAATTTCTTCTTTATTTAGCTTTAATTGGTCTGTATCACTTTTTGCAAGTTCCATTAAGTCTTTTATTAATTTTGTTAATCTATTTGTTTCTTCTAATGTAATACTTATATCTTCTGCATTATCTATTATTTTACTTTCTGGATTTTCTAGTAAATTTTCTTGTTTTACTTTAATAATAGATAATGGTGTTCTAAGTTCATGTGATGCGTCTTGTATAAATCTATTTTGTCTTTTCCAAGATTCTATAATTGGTTTCAATGTTTTTCTTGATAATATATAACTTGCAATTAATATTGCAATTAAACTTGTACTAAAAGAAATTACTAAATTTTTTATAAATTTTTGTGCTATCGTTTTTTCTGCATCAACATTTATTAAAACTTGTTTATATGTTCCATCAGAATTCTTATAATTAATTGCTCTATATGCATAACCTTCAATTTCAGTTTCATAAATCGAATTAAGTTCATTTTTATTGAATATTGTTGATTTAAAAATACTACTTAATTTATTATTATCCTCATCTTCTTCTAAAATATCTCCTTGTTCATCTCTAATAATAAATATAAGCCTTGGACTTTTTTCGATATTTTCTGGTTTAGTTTGATTTTTTTCAAAATCAATTTCATCATTTGTTTGTATTTTGCTATTTTGTTGATGTGATTTATTTTCTGGTGAATCTAATTCTCTTATAATTGAATTTTTTAATTCCTCATCTGCTGATAAATACAAAGAATTATTAAATTGTGTATAAATAGCTGTTCCTAAAATATAAAAAATTATTGAAAAAGCAATTAAATTTAATAACATATTTTTTACAAGCTGTCTTTTTACTTGTTTTTCTTCATTCATTTTATCACCCTCTTCTTATATTATTTTTTTGTTTCGCCTATCATATATCCTACTCCACGAACTGTTTTAAAATATTGATCATAATTATGTTTTTTTAGTTCTTTTCTAATACCACTCGCATATACTTCAACAACATTTGTAGTGGTATCACTATTAAATCCCCAGATTTTATCAAAAATTTGATTTTTTGTTATTATTCGATCTTTATAATTTACAAGATATTCTAACATATCAAATTGTTTACCTTGTAAATTTAATTCTTTATCTTTCACATAAGCTTTTCTACCATTTAAATCAATTTTTAAATCCTTAAAAGTTATTTCATTTTGATAAAAATCAGGATTATTTCTTCTAATTATAGCTTGAATTCTAGCTTTGAGTTCTTCTTTTTCAAATGGCTTAGTTAAATAATCATCTGCTCCTTTTTGAAATCCTTGTAATTTATCATTTAATGTGTCTTTTGCTGTAAGAATAATTACTGGTGTCATAATTTTTTCTTTTCTTATATCAGCTAAAACTTGATATCCATCTTTCTCAGGAAGCATTAAATCCAAAATTATAATATCGTAAATATCTTCTTTTGCATATAATTCTCCTTCAATACCATCAAAAGCTTGATCAACTTCATAATCATTTTTCAAAATATCTTTTATTGTATTTGATAATATTTCTTCATCTTCAATTAATAAAATTCTCATACATATTCTTCCTTTCAAAAATATTATATCATATATTTTCACATTACAACCTTAAAATTTCCTTAAATATTTTTAATTTTTAAAATATTGAAAAATGTCGCAAAATGTGGTATATTATTAAGGTAGCAAAATATTTACAAGGAGTTGATAAAATGGATTTAGAGACAATTGAAAAATTATTAAAAGAAAAAAATTTAACTAAAATAAAAGAAATATGGCAAGAAATGAACGAATTTGACATTGCGGAACTAATAGAAGATTTGCCTGAAAACCTCCTTGTGCAAGCTTTTAGACTTTTACCAAAATCTATTGCAGCTGATGTTTTTGTAAATATGGATGATGAAGTTCAAAGAAATCTTATTTCTGCATTAACAAATAAAGAGGCTACTTTAATTATTGAAGATATGTACTCTGATGATGCTGCTGACTTATTTGAAGAAATGCCGGCAGTACTTGTTTCTAAGCTATTAAGTAATGTATCAAAAGAAACTAGATTGTCTATTAATAAATTATTAAAATATCCTGAAAATTCTGCTGGTTCTTTGATGGCTATGGAATATATTCATTTAAAAAAAGGATTAACTATTAAAGAATCAATTGCTAGAATTAGACATCAAAAGGATGATTTTGTTTCTTATGATTCTTGTTTTGTTACTGATAATGAAAGAAAATTATTAGGGTATGTTACTATTAAAGATATGCTTGTTAATGATTTAGATACTTTAATAGATGATATAATGCAAACCTGTGAACATGTTCTTACTACTTTAATGGATCAGGAAGATGTTGCTAATATATTCCAAGATTATGATTATAACACTTTGCCAGTTGTTGATTCTGAAAGTAGATTGGTTGGTATTATTACAGTAGATGATGTTATTGATATCATACAAGAAGAGACTACTGAAGATATCGAAAAAATGGCTGCTATCACGCCTACAGATAAATCTTATATGAGAACTGGAATTTTTGAAACTTGGAAAAAAAGGATTCCTTGGTTATTATTACTTATGATATCAGCTACTTTTACAGGAAGTATTATTTCACATTTTGAGCAGGCGTTAGCAACCTATGTAATTTTAACAGCATTTATACCAATGCTTATGGATACAGGTGGTAATGCTGGTAGCCAAGCTAGTGTATCTGTTATTCGTAGCTTATCTTTAGATGAAATCGAATATAAAGATACTTTTAAAGTTATATGGAAAGAATTTAGAGTAAGTTTACTATGTGGACTTACACTTGCAATTGCAAATTTTGCTAAATTAATGTTATTTGATAAAGTTGGTTTTGAAATTTCTTTAATTGTATGCTTAACATTAATTATGACAGTTGTCGTTGCTAAATTAATTGGAAGTTCATTACCTATACTTGCTAAAAAAATAGGATTTGATCCAGCTGTTATGGCAAGTCCATTTATTACAACTATTGTAGATGCATGTTCTTTGTTAATTTATTTTAAAATTGCAAGTGCACTATTAGGAATTTAAAAATTAAGAAGCAGAAATTAATTATTATTTCTGCTTCTCTTTTTTGCTTATAACTATTGATAAATCATTAATAGTATCTGCTATTTCTTTAGTATTTTTTTCTAATAAGTTATATATATCTTCTCTTAAATTATTTATTTTACTACTTATCTCTTCACTCATTTCATTACGTAAAGTTTCTATTCTTTCTATACTATCATTATGCAATTCGTACATTTCATTTCTTAGTCCAGTTACTTGAGTACTTAAATCCTCATTTAATTCATCTCTTAAATAATTCATTTCAATATATACTTCATTTCTTAATCCATTTATCTCTTCATGCATATCATCTCTTAATCCGCCTATTTCTTCATGCATTTCATCGTGAATTTTATCAACTTTTTCTAATATTTTTATTAAAATATCTTTTTCCATAACGTTCCTCCTTTTTTAATGTTATCTTATGAATTATTTGTTATTCCTTTATGCTTATTATAATATCATATTAGAAAAAAATCAATAAAGATTTGTTATTTTTTGTAATTTGTTTTACTTTGAGTTCATCTTTACTTGGGTGTTTTTGTTCTATATTAATTTTACAGTCTTTTCCCATGTTAAGTCTGCTTTTCCAAAATGTCCATAATTTGTTGTCTTGCGATATATTGGCTTTTTTAAATCTAGATAATTTATTATTCCTCTCGGTGTTAAATCAAAATTGTTATAAATTAATTTTACAATTTTATCTTCTGGTATTTTATTAGTACCATAAGTATTTACATATACTGATACTGGCTTTGCTACTCCTATTGCATAAGAAAATTGTATCTCACACTTTTTTGCAAACCCGTTTGCCACTATATTTTTTGCTATAAATCTTGCCATATATGCTGCTGACCTATCTACTTTTGTAGCATCTTTTCCTGAAAATGCTCCTCCACCATGTCTTGCATATCCACCATATGTATCTACAATTATTTTTCTTCCAGTTAATCCGCTATCTCCAAGAGGTCCTCCTATTACAAATCTCCCTGTTGGATTTATAAAATATTTTGTTTGGCTATCTATCAACTCTGCTGGAACTACTTCATTTATTACTTTTTCTTTTATATCTTTTTTTAATGTTTCCATATCTATATCTTTTTTATGTTGAGTTGATATTACTATGGTATCTACTCTTACAGGAGTATTCCCTTTATATTCTATTGTTACTTGTGTTTTTCCATCTGGTCTTAAATATTTTATTATACCTTGTTTTCTAACTTCTGTTAATCTTTTTGATAATTTATGTGCTAATGATATTGGTAGTGGCATCAATTCTTCTGTTTCATCACAAGCAAATCCAAACATAATACCTTGATCTCCAGCTCCTTCTGATTCAAGTTTTCCTTCTTTAGTTTCTAAAGATTTGTCAACTCCTAAAGCAATGTCTGGTGATTGTTTTGATACATTTACAGTTATTTTACATGTATTATAATCTATATCTGTTTTTGCGTTGTCATATCCAATTTCTTTTATAGCTTGTCTTGCAACTTTTTCAATATTTACCTCTGCTAGAGAGCTAATTTCTCCTGTTATATAAATTTCTCCTTTTCCTGCTACTGTTTCACATGCTACTCTTGAATTTTCATCTTTGGATAAATAAGCATCTAAAATACTGTCAGATATATAATCACATAATTTATCTGGATGTCCCTCAGTTACGCTTTCTGATGTAAATAATTTTTTCATTTTACTTCAACCCTTTCTATGTTTTATTCTATATATGTTAACCATTTATTGTTCCAAAAAAGCTCTGTACTTAAGTACAGAGCTTAATAATTTGTTTTATTTAAAAATTATCAATCAAAGCACTTACTACTTTGTCGGTATTAGCACCTTATTTAATACAGGTTGCTGTGGAGTCATAGAGCCGAATCTCTCGTCCACTCTTGATAACATATATATTTGATTAGTATTATACTTTTTTTTTATATTATTGTCAATGGTTTTGTACAATTTTGTAAAATTTAATTATTAATATTTACATTTTTAGCAAATTTTCTACACTTATGTCTTCTGCAGTTATTGTTTTCAGTGCTTTTTTATTTTTCTTGTCTTTTACATTTGAAGCATGTTTTATTATAGTTTTTTCATATACATTCCTTATAAATCTTGCATTTCCAAAGTTTTTAGTATCTCTATATTCATTTATAATTTTTTCAAGTTTTTTAATTGCTTCATTTTCTACAATAAATCCTGCTTTTCCAGTCATTAACTCAAATATCTTTATTAGTTCTTGTGTTGTATAGTCTTCAAACTCAAGAGTATAGCCAATTCTTGAAACTATTCCAGAATTTGCATTTAAAAAATTTTGCATTTCTTTTGTATATCCAGCAAATATTACAACCAAGTTATCTCTATAGTTTTCCATCGCTTGTATTAATGTTGCAATTGCTTCCTCATTATATCCATTTCCTTCTCCTCTGCCACTTGCCAAAGAGTATGCTTCGTCTACAAATAATACTCCTCCTAGAGCTTTTTGAACAACTGCCATTGTTTTTGGTGCAGTTTGTCCTACATATTCAGCAACTAAATCTTTACTTGATACTTCTATCAGCTTATTTTGTTTTATGTATTTCAAATTGTATAAAATCTCAGCTACAATTCTTGCAACAGTTGTTTTTCCTGTTCCTGGATTTCCTAAAAACACCATATGTAAATTTACATCTTTTATTTTTAGACTATCTTGTGCTTTACTTTTTAATTCTTTTAGGCTAACTAAGTCTTTTAAAACTTGTTTTACTTTTTCAAGTCCCACTAATTCATTTAATTCTACAAAAATTTCGTCAATTGATTTTTCCTTTTCATATTCTGGTACCATTTTATTAAAAGTTATATATTCTATTAGTTGTTTTGTATAATCTATATATGATAAATTAGTATTTGGATAAGTTACTGATATATAATCTAATAAATTAACTTGCATCTCTTCTGAAACTTCTATACTTTCTTTTAATCTATCTAATACATCTTGATATATTTCCTGGATATCTGGCTTTTCTCCCACTATTTCAAAAACAGAAAATTCACTTTTTATTTTTTCTGATAGTGAAAATATTTCATTTAACTCTTCTTTATTTTTTGCAATTAAAACTGTTAAATCTTTATTTTCATTATCTAGTAGTTTTTCGGAAAATCTATATAAAATCTTTTCCTTATCATTTTTATCCTTTATATCAAATGCATTAGGGTCTTTAAATGCAATAACATTTAAGTTAGTAGAATATATTTCTTCTATCTTATCAGCATTTTCTAAATCATAATAAGAAACTACTCCAACTCCACCTTGTGGCATATAACTAAAATAATTTATATTCTGGTTTAATATATCTAGCACATCAAAAGCTGTTTGATTGTTGTCGCAATATATACACATGTTGAAACATATAAATTGCTTTTCAATTTTTTCATTATATTTTCTTATATATTCAATTATTTTTTTTAAAGTATTTTTAGAATTATCTGTAATATGAAGTTTATCAATCTTTTTAAATGAAGCTTCCATTAATTTATCTTTTTCTTCTTTAGAAAGTTCTATTTTTTTATTACTATAAATATTCTTGGTATTAATATAAGGAACTTCTTTTTCTTCATCATTTTCATCAGTTATACCTTTTAACTTTTTTATATCTTCACGTAATTTTTGATTTTCTTTTTCTATTTTACCAATTCCAAAAAAATCTTCATATACATTTTTTAAAATGTCTTCTTTATTCATATAAAGTTTTCCTTTCTAATTTGGCATTTTTATTTCAATCATTTTTTCTTTAAGTTCTTTTTCAATGTTTTGTAATTCTGCCTCTGCTTCTTGACGTTTAGCTCTTCCATTTTCATGTATTTCGATAACTTTGTCTAATGTTTCTATTATATCTTTATTAGTTTTTTGCAATGTTTCAACATCAACAATTGCCCTTTCAGATTCTTCTGCAATTTGAATAGAACCTTGTTTTAAAATTTCGCTATTTTTCTTTAACATATCATTTGTCAAGTCTGTAACTGCTTTTTGTGCTCCTAGAGCCTGTTTAGCATTGTTAATTCCTAAGGCTAAAACAATTTGGTTTTTCCATAAAGGAATTGTATTTGTTATAGAACCTTGAATTTTTTCAACTAATTCAGCTTCATTATTTTGTAATAAACGAATCTGTGGAGCCATTTGAATTGAAATTATTCTAGTTGTTTTTAAATCATATATTTTCTTTTCAAATCTATTTATTGTATTTTCTAAATCTTGAACTTTTTGTGCATCTAATTGTTCTCCAGATTCCTTAGCTTGTTCTCTTAATTTTGGAAGTTCAACATTTCTTAATTCTTCTAATTTTTTTTCACCTGCTATAATGTATAAAGAAATTTCTTTAAAATATTCTAAATTTTTTTCATACATAGTATCAAATATTGCTATATCTTTTAACATTTGTAATCTGTGATTTTCAAGTTGTTTTTCAATACCATCAATATTGGTTTCAATTTTACTATATTTTGCTGTTAATATATCTAATTGTTTTTTAGCACTGTGGAATAATTTAGCTAATCCTGATTTGTTTTCAGATGTAATATCTGAATCAAAAGACTTAATCTCTCCTACTAAATTTGCTAATAAATCTCCAACTTCTCCTGTGCTTTTAGTTTTGATACCTTCTAATACACTATCTGAAAATTCTGATATTTTAGCTTGAGCTTTAGCTCCATATTGTAAAACTTGTGTTGAATCTGTTATATCAATTTTACTATTAAATTCATCAACTGCCTTTTTTTCTTCTTCTGTTAATAAATTATAATTTAATGATTCCTCAATTTTTTCATTTGTAACAGTTCCCTTATTTTCAGCCTCATTTATTAAATTTTCTACTTCCTCTTTTTTTACTTCTTTCTCTACTTTTAATTCTAAACCTTCCATTTTTTAATCTCCTCTCTTTTTTTCTACCAAAAGTGAACCAAGGGGACGGAACCAAGGGGACGCACCTTTTTGGTTAACAACCAAGGGGGACGGACCTTTTGGTTGAAAAATTTTTAAATAAAATATATTTATAATTTTTTCTCAATTTTCAACCAAAAGGTCCGTCCCCCTTGGTTCCGTCCCCTTGGTTCACCTCTGATTGAAAATTGGCAAATCATCATTTTAAGAACTCAATCAACTTATTATACATATCCATTTTTAAACTTGTAACTGTACTTGTTATTGTTTGTGGTACACCAATTCCAAATTTTGATACATCATAGCTTCCACCCGTTATTCCTGTTCTAAATCCATATTTTTCCCAAGCAATACTTTGAATTTCCGGATCATCAAATGCTTTGTAAAATTCGTTTCCCGCTTCTGTAAATGATGCTATACAATGTGAATTCCAAATTGTTGGTGTTGGATATAATACTCTGATTTTATCTTTAACCTGTTCAAATCCGTTTGGGTTTGAATTTGCAAAATTAATTATTGATTTTTCATAATCAACTATCATTGGTTCTCCACCTGCACCTGTTTTTAAATATCTTTCAAATAAGTCTGCCGGTGTATTATTCATATATCCTGATTTTGTATAAAATTCTTTTAACTTTGGTAAATTTGCAGCTGCTGTTTCATCATTTACTTGACTTTGACACATTATTGATAATAATAATCCGTAATATGTTGCTCCAGGTGATGATGTTACAGGGTCTGTTGATGCTATATTTATATTTCCATATAAATCATTTAAACCTATATCAGACCATTTCTTTCCTTCTAATATATAGTTTAATAATTTATCCATATCTGAAATATAGTAAACTCCATCTTTTTGAGTAACAATTTTTTCTTTTTCTAAGCTATCAACTACTGTATCCCAACTATATATTACTATTGGCGTATTTAATGTTAGTCCACCTTGTAATACTGTATATCTATCTGCTTCTCCATTAGCTTTATTTGGAGCTAATTTATAGTAATCATAAAATCTTTGATCTGAACTAAACATTGCATCATATTTTGTATAACCATCTTCTCTAACTAATGGATTTATAACTAGTTTTCCATTACTCCAACTATCATATACAACATTTAATTTGTATTTTTCTTGCATTATTCTTATAACATCTTCATCTGCTAGAAAATCTTCTTTTCCGCCACCTGTAGCAACATAAACTGTTTTTAAACTTGAATCAAGAAATAATTTTTCTTCATTTATGTTATTAACTATTTTTATTCCTATAATTATAAGTATTAAACCAACAAATATTGCAATTCCTATAATTTGTTTCTTGTTTTTCAATTTTATCACCTCTATTTTATTTTTTAAACTCGTCTTTACCATCATACCCGATCTGCTCTAAGCATAGATTCAAAAACTTTCATTTCTGCATCAGTATCTACTATATCAGATTGATATAATTTTGATAGTTGATTTTTAAATGCATTATTTATTTTTTCTATCATATTTTCCGTTTGTTTCATGAATTTTTTTCCATCTTCTGATGCTAAATTTTGATTTTCAATTTCATCATATCTTTTTAAAATATTTAATGTTACTGGTAAATAATAATCAAAAAAGTTTCCCATTTTTTTATATTTTTCTGGTTTTTTTTCTATTGTATTTATTATTTTAGTAACAGAATCAAAAATTTCTTTAATATTTTTTTGTAAATCTAAACTATCGACTTTTGATGCCATATTATATATTTCATTATTTTTACTTTTTGCATCTTTTATTACTTCTTTCATATCATTATTTTTGATGAATTTTAAATTTTCTTTATGAAATACTAATTCACCTGCTCCAAATGCACATGCACCTATTGCTAAAGAAGGTAGTATTCCGAACTGATAATCCTAAATATGGTACAGCAAAAAACGCTCCTCCGCAAAACTGCGGATATTATTGATGAATTTTTCATCTACACTTTTCATTCCTTTCCTAATTGTAACCTCTAACTTCTTTAAACGCTTTTACTAAATCTTCTTTACCATCAAATATTTTAGCATTTGATAAAGTAGCTATTTGTTCTAATTGTTCTTCATCTGCACTTCCAAACATTATTGAATATATTGGAATTTCTTTATTAATCTCTCTATATTTTTTTTCTAAGTCAGAATAGGTTCCAACATTTCCATATCCATCTGTCATTAATACAACTGAAACATTATATGTATCTTTATCTTCATCTTTTAATAAATCTAATGCTTTATTTGCTGCTAGATAAAGAGCTGTTCTTCCATAAGGTCTATAATTATATATATTATTTAAAATTGAATCTGTATCTGTTCCATTTGTTGTACTCCACACTTCATGAACATCACCTGTAAATGGAATTATATCTATTTTATCTTTTTCTGAGAATTGTATAAAATCTTTAGAAGATTCTAATGTCAATACATATTGCATAGCATCTTTTAAGTCACTTATTCCTTTTCCATCCATACTTGAAGAGTAATCTAAACAAAATGCAATATGTACAGGTTTTCTAAGTTCAGTTTGATACATATTTAAAGCTAATTTTATTACTTCTGTATTTGGATATTTTATTGGCGAAATATATTGAGTTGTATCTATCCCCCAGTCTGGATTAAATACTTTTTTATCTACATTTGTATTTGTTCCTCCATACCAAGTTCTTTTTCCATCTTGAATTAAAGCTTCTTGTCCTTCATCACTTAGTATATATGATTGTATATCTTCAAATATTTCCTTTTTACTTTCATCTTTATTATCAATATATGCAAATGGACTATCTGCAATAGAAACTCCATCAACTGGATAAATAGCATATAGAGGTTCTTTTCCTTGTGATTCTAGTTTTTTGTTTATATTGATTATTGAAGATTCATAGGTAAATACTGATTCATAATCACCTTTTAAAAATAATTCCTCTAAAAAATCTTCACTTCCTGATGACCTTTCTAGGCCAGAAAAAAACGTTTTTAAATTTTCTTTTAATTTAGTATCATTCAAATTCTCTTTTGTTAGCACTTCAGGATTACCTGCAAGTGTTGAAAGCATTCCTAAATAAGCTGATGCTCCACTATTTGTGCTTGTTGGATTTGACATACTAAATTTTAATTTTCCTTCAGAAATAGCATTAACAATATCTTGTGTATATATCTTCTTACCTATAAATCCTAATTCCTCAGCTTTAGATTTTTTTATTCCAAATATAATTGGACTTATGTTTGTAAATTTTGAATTTGATAATGTAACTGTGTTATTTAGCATATATCCCCATATAGAATTTGAAAGCCATACTGCATCATATTGTTCTCCACTGTTTAATTGTTGAATAATATCCAGTGTTCCACTATATTCTACATCAACCTCATATCCTTGTGATTCAGCATAAGGTATTATTGTATTTTCAATTATACTTTCGTTTTCTTGGCTTGCTATTATTTTAAAATAATTATCTTCAGATGTATAAAAAATACCATTTTTACCGATTTCATATGACATTCTATTTATTATTGTTGAAAATAGAACAGTTATTAAAATCATTAAAATTATTGCAATTACTATCCAAAATGTTGTATTCTTTTTCAAAAAACATCATCCTCCTTTACTTTTGTTTTTACATCTAATATTATATATTTAATTTTATTTATTGGCAAGATTTTAAAAAGATTTTATAATTTAAATTTACAAATTGAAAGAGACCAGCATAAAGCTGGCCCCTTTTCGAAACACAAACAATTCACTTCTTTTCTCTCTCACAACTCTGGTTTCCCACTGTACAAGAGGTTTTACAAGCTGACTGACAAGATGTTTGGCATTCACCACAACCTCCTTTTTTCAGTGTACTTGATAAACATTTTTTTCCAATTGTCTTAATGTGTTTCATTTTTTCACCTCTTTTCTATAAAAAAAAGGTTTACGAGTTACTAATTGCCTTTTAGCAATCTTATTTATTATACACTTTTTTATTAATTACGTCAAATTATCTTTCCTCCGCCTAGTACAATGTCATCAATATAAAATACTGCAGATTGTCCTGGTGTTATAGCCTTTTGAGGCTCTTCAAAAATCACTTTTATATTATTACCTTCTTGAATAATTTTAGCTTTTGCACTTTTAGCACTGTATCTAGTTTTTACTTGAACATTTATCCAATCTTTAATTTCATCAACTAATAATAAATTTATATCTGAAACTAATAATTCTTTTTTATATAATTCTTTTTCTTCTCCTACAATTAGTTCATTGTACTTACTATTAAATCCTATAACAAATAATGGCACTTTATACGATATTCCAAGTCCTTTTCTTTGTCCAATTGTGTAATGATATAACCCTTTATGTTTTCCTAAAACTTCACCTTTAATATTAACTATATTTCCTTCTTTTGGTTTTATATCTGAATTATTTTCTAAGAATTTCTTATAGTCTCCATCTGGTACAAAGCATATATCTTCACTATCAGGTTTATTCGCTACTTTTAATTCATTTTTTCTAGCAATTTCTCTTATCTGTTCTTTATCTTCAAAATCAGCTAATGGAAATATTACATGTTCAATTAAATCTTTTGGAATATTCCATAACACATAACTTTGATCTTTTTTTCCTGCTTTTGATTTTTTTAAAACCCATCTTTTATTTTTTTCATTATACTCTGTTTTAGCATAATGTCCTGTTGCTATGTAATTACACCCTAATTCTTTAGCTTTTTCCCACATCAAGCCAAATTTCATATATTTGTTACATTCAATACAAGGATTTGGCGTTTTACAACTTGCATAACATTTAATAAAATCATCTATTACATATTTCTTAAATTCATCCTTATAATTGTAAGTAAAATGTGGTATTCCTATTTGACTGCACACATTTTTTGCATCTATATATGTATTTATATTGCAACAGCTACTTCCAGCAAATAATTCTAGAGTTGTTCCTATTACTTCATATCCTTGTTCTTTTAAAAGTAATGCTGATACAGAACTGTCAACACCACCACTCATACCAAGTAAAACTTTTTTATTTTCCATTTATTATATCCTCCACAGTATGCCAAGCAAGAAGTGCACATTTGACTCTAGCTGGCATATTTGAAACATTTCTAAATGCGATTGCGTCTTCTAATTTTCGTAACTCTTCCTCATCAGTTGTTTCTCTTTTTATCATTTCAATAAATATTTTTATTATTTCTTTTGCTTCTTCTATCGTTTTTCCTCGTAATGTATCTATCATTATTGATGTTGAAGCTTGAGAAATAGCACACCCATGTCCTGAAAACGCCATATCTTCTATTATATTATCTTTTATCTTAAGTTCTATAGTTATTTCATCTCCACAGTTTGGATTGTGCCCAACTTCACAATAATTTGCATTATCTAATTTTTTTTTGTTGTATGAATTCATACTATGTTCCATTATTAAATCATTATAAATATTAGTTAAATCATCCATTAAATTCTATCCTTTTTTTATAAATTTTTTAAACATATCATAAGCCTTGTTTAATCCTGCTACAAGATTATCTATATCTTCTTTAGTATTATAAATATAAAAGCTTGCTCTACAGGTTGAATCTATTCCCATACTTCTAAGTAAAGGTTGTGCACAATGATTCCCTGAACGTACGCAAATTCCCTCTGAATCTAATATACTAGCAACATCATGTGGATGAATCCCTTTTATATTAAAAGATATAACAGAAGAATGGTTGTCTTTATTTGAAGTTAAGTAAAGTGTTAAAAAATCTAACTTTGATAATTCTTTTCTTGCATATCCGCATAATTCTGCTTCTATTTTTTGGATAGTATCATATCCTATATTTTCAATATAATCAATTGCTGCTCCAAGACCAACAACAGCTTCTACATTTTGTGTTCCAGCCTCAAATTTATTTGGTAATGGTGCAAATGTCGTATCTTGTTCATATACATATTCTATCATATCTCCACCCATTAAAAATGGATTCATTTTATTTAATATTTCTTTTTTTCCATATAATATTCCTAATCCCAAAGGAGCTAACATTTTATGTGCTGAAAATACTAAAAAATCTGCATCTAATTTTTGCACATCTATCTTAAAATGTGGAACACTCTGTGATGCATCTACAACAACAATTGCACCTTTTTTATGTGCATATTTTATTATTTTTTCGACATTATTTATAGTTCCTAAAACATTTGAAACATGTGTAATACCAACAATTTTTGTTTTGTCTGTAATTTTACTTTCTATTTCTTCATCTGAAATTTCATAATTTTCATTAATATACATATAATTTAACTTGCTTCCAGTTTTTCTAGCAACCATTTGCCATGGCACAACATTTGAATGATGTTCCATTATTGAAAGAACAATTTCATCATCTTTGTTTAAATTATCTAAACCATAAGAATATGCAATTAAATTCAAACTTTCTGTTGCATTTTTAGAAAATATAATTTCTTCTCTATGTCTTGCATTTATGAATTTTGCAATTTTTGTTCTTGTATTTTCATAAACTTCAGTTGCTTGAACACTTAGTGAATATGCTCCTCTATGTGGATTTGCATTATATTTTTTATAAAATTCCTCAGTTGCATTTATCACTTGAATTGGTTTTTGTGTTGTTGCTCCACTATCTAAATATGTTATATTTCTTTTTTCCAAAATAGGAAAATCTTTTTTTATATTCATCCTTTTCTCCTTTATATAATTTTGGGACTAAATAAATTATCAGTCTAATCTCTTATCAATTTCATTTATTATAAGTTGTTTTAATTTTTCATTTTTTATATCTTCTAATATTTTGTTAAACTTTGCTCTTACTAATAGTTTCATAGCTGATTTTTCATCAAATCCCCTTGTTTGTATATAAAATAATTCTTTTGGATTTACTTTACCTGCTGAACAGCTATGAGCACCTTCTACATCTTCTTCTGAACATAATAACATTGGTAATGCTATTGATTTAGCAGTATCTGATAACAATATACAATTTTCATTTTCACTTCCTGTAGCTTTTTTAGCTCCTTTTTTGAAATCAATTGTTCCTTTAAAATGCTTTTTCGCATTATCTTTTAGTGCACCTTGAACGTCAATTTCTATATTTGTCTTATTTCCAGTAAGTTCTGCAATATAGTTTAAATCAAATATTTGAGTTTCATTTCCTATATAAATAGTGTGTAAAATATTATTAGCATTATTTCCTATCTGATTTGAATAATAATTCGTTATACTTGCTTTTCCGCCAAAATCTATAATTGTATATTTAACTTTTGAATTTTCTTTTAGTTCATTTTCAATAGCTATAAAATTATAAGATTTACTATTTAATAAATTTGTTATAATTATATTTAACTCAGAATTTTCTTTAGCAAGAATTTTTATTATTCCATTATGAAAATATTTTTCTTGTCCTTCTGATAATAAATTAAATATCAAAGTAGACTTTGTATTTTCGTTTGCTATTATTTCAATATTTTCTACAAGTTCTGAGTTTTCTTCATCTAAATTAAAATTAAATATAGTTTCTTTATTTGTTTTACTATCTATAGTTAATTTAAATTTAACATTAGCATAATTTAAAACTTGATTTGTTAATCCATCTCCAAGTCCGTATCTCAACTTTTCATTATTAACTTCTTTTTCTATTTGAATTTTAGAATTATCATTCACAATTTCTATATTTTCAAATTCTTTTATATAATTTGGTACTTCAAAATTTTCTAATTTTATATTATTTATCAAAAAGTTTCTTGACGTTCTTCTTGGTGTTTCATTTATTTTTATCATCCTATTGCTCCTTCCAACTCAAGATTAATTAAATTATTCATCTCAACTGCATATTCAACTGGTAATTCTTTAGATATAGGATATGCAAATCCTCTAACTATCATCGCTTTAGCATCTTCTTCTGACAATCCTCTACTCATTAAGTAAAATATTGTTTTATCACTTATTTTTCCTATTTTAGCTTCATGTGAAAATTCCACTTCATCTGTTCTTATATCATTTGTTGGAATTGTATCTGATACGGATATATCATCTAACATTAATGATTCACACGATACTGATGATTTAGATTTTTTTGCATTTTCATTTATTCTTACCAATGACCTATATACACAATTTCCACCATTTTTTGAGATTGATTTGGCATTTATTACACTTGATGTATTTGGTGCATTATGAATCACCTTGAATCCAGTGTCTAAGTTTTGTGTTGCACCTGCAAATGATATTCCTGTATATTCTGTTTTTGCACCCTCTCCATTTAAAACACTTAATGGATATAACATTGATATATGAGAACCAAATGAACCTGTTACCCAGTCAATTTGTGCATTTTTACCACATATACACTTTTTTGTATTTAGATTCATCATATTTTTTGACCAATTTTCTATTGTAGAATATCTTAAATATGCATTATCTTTAACAAATAATTCCACACACCCTGCATGTAAATTCACTTTATTATATTTTGGAGCTGAGCATCCTTCTATAAAATGAAGACTAGCACCTTCTTCTACTATTATTAATGTGTGTTCAAATTGTCCAGATTCTGGTGAATTAAGTCTAAAATACGATTGTAATGGAAAATCCAATTTTACGCCTTTTGGAACATATACAAAAGAACCACCAGACCAAACTGCAGCATGTAAAGCAGTAAATTTATGATCTGTTATTGGAACACATTTCATAAAGTGTTCTTTAACAATATCTGGATACTCTCTTACCGCTGTTTCCATATCTGTATAAATTACGCCTTGCTTTATTAAATCTTCTTTCATACTATGATATACAACTTCTGAATCATATTGAGCACCTACACCAGCTAAAGATTCCTTTTCTGCTTCTGGAATACCAAGCTTATCAAATGTATTTCTTATATCTTCTGGCACATCATCCCAAGAAGAATTTAATTTTGTTTTTGGTCTTACATAAGTTGCTATTTCATCCATATTTAATTCTGAGAGATCTGGTCCCCAAGTAGGCAATTTTAACTTATTGTATTCTTCTAAAGCTTTTAATCTTATTTCTCTCATCCATTCTGGATCATTTTTTTGTCTTGAAATTTCTTCAACTATTTCCCTTGTTAAACCTTTTTTAATTTTAAAATCATAATTATCTTTGTTTTTTATATCATAAATATTCCTATTTATATCTTCAACTTGAGTTTTTTTCTTCATTCTAATCATCCTCTCTCAACCAAGGGCAAACCAATGGGACGGTCCTTTGAACCAATGGGGACGGTCCTTTTGGTTGAAATATTCTTTAATAAAATATTTTTATAATTATTTTCTTAATTTTCAACCAAAAGGACCGTCCCCATTGGTTCAAAGAGCCTCCCTAGTGGTTCGTCCTTGGTTGAGAATTTAATTTTTAAATTTGCTATATCCGTTTTCTTCAATTTCCATTGCCAAATCTTGTTTTCCAGTTTTTACGATTTTTCCATCAACTAAAATATGAACATACGCTACATCTAAACTATGAAGTATCTTAGTATTATGAGTTATTATTAAAACAGCATTATCATTATTTCTAAACATTTTTATTCCTTTTGATACTGTTTTTATTGCATCTACATCTAATCCTGAGTCTGTTTCATCTAATATAGCTAATTTAGGATTAAGCACAAGCATTTGCAATATTTCATTTTTCTTTTTTTCTCCTCCTGAAAATCCGACATTAAGACTTCTTTCTATATTTTTAGGATTCATATTTAATTCTTGCATATATTTTTTTAATTCATCTTTAAATTCAAATATTTTCACAGGCTTTCCTGTAACTTTATTTTTAGCATATTTTAAAAAGTTCGTTACTGTAATTCCCGGTATTTCTTCTGGTAATTGAAATGACATAAATATTCCTTTTCTTGCAATCTCATCTGTTTTTAAATTAGTTATATCTTCTCCATCAAATATTATACTACCATTTTGTTTAGTATACATTGGATTATTTAAAATTGCATTTGCTGTTGTCGTTTTTCCTGATCCATTTGGACCCATAATTACATGTATTTCACCCTTTTTTATTTCTAAATCTATTCCTTTTAATATTTCTTTTTCTTCTGCATTTACATATAAATCCTTTATTTGTAGTAATTTATCACTCATTTTAATTTTCCTTTCTAGTTTAAATCTTTTTTTACTGTTATTTTTCGTCTTTCACAACTTCTACATCTTTTATTGTTTATATCATAAGCACAATCTAAATCATTCAAGTCTAAAACTTTATGTACATATTTGGCCATTTTATTTATAGTATTGTCAGATATTACACTTTTTATTTTCTCTGCCTGTTCTTCGGCTTCACCTGATTCTAAACCCAATACATCTTTTGAAAACAAATAAACAATATCATAAGCTTCTAATATTTTTTTTGCTAACTCTTCTCCTTGCTCTGTTAGCTCAATTGTTCCATAGGTTTCATATTTAACCATATTTTCTGTTTTTAAATTATGAAGTGCCTTATTCACACTTGGTTTAGTACAATTCATTTTTATTGCTACATCTGTAACCCTTACATTTCCATTTTGTTTTTTTATTACATACATTGTTTTTAAATATTCTTTCAATGATTTTGACAGCATTTTCTTATTTCTCCCTCGTTTGTTAATCACGGTTAACATTATACTATGTTTTAAAATGTTTGTCAAGGTTAACATTCACTTTTACATTGACCTTTTTTATATTTTAATATATAATATTTTCATAAGCAAAAAATTAGGAGAATTTAAAATGGAACATTGGAGTCTTGAAGATTACAAAGAATTTACTAATTCTAGGGGTAAGAAAAGTAAGTATAGAGCTAATAAAGTTTCTGTTGATGGTCATACTTTTGATAGTCAAAAAGAAGCTGATTATTATTGTGAATTAAAAATGAGATTACAGGCTAAAGAAATTAATGGTTTTTGTCTGCAACCTACATTTATGTTAGCACCAGGATTAAAATATAAAGCTGATTTTATTATTTTTAATAAAGATAATTCAACTGAAGTTATTGACGTTAAGGGGTTTAAAACTAAAGAATATATTGCAAAAAAGAAGGTTTTTGAAGATAAATTTAATTTAAAAATTAAAGAAATAAATTAATTTCTAAACTTAAAAGGAGCTCTTAGCTCCTTTTTATTTATTAAATAATTTTCCAAATAATCCCTTTTTTCTACTATTTCTAATAATCTCATCTATATTATCACTTAGAAAATCATCATCTTTATCTTCATCAAAATCTTCTTCTACTTCATCATCTTCCTGTTCATCTTCATTATCGTAATCCTCATCATCGTAATCCTCATCATCATATTCCTCATCATCGTATTCCTCATCATCGTATTCCTCATCATCATAATCTTCATCATCATATTCATCATCATATTGCTCATCTTCATATTCTTCATCTTCATCGGCTTTGTAATTTAAGATTTTACCACTAATTCTATTATTAACATTATTTATTCCAGGTAATATTTTTTCTTTTATTTCAGCCTCTTCAATCTCTTCAACTTTGAATTCAGATAAATCTTTTCCAAATTTATCACTTACCTCTTCTAAAAATACTTTATAAATATTCTTTATGCCTTCTATTCTCCAATAATTAGAATTAATAACTGTCCCCATATTAATTTTAATATTTGTAATTTCTTGTTCAAAATGTCTTTCATTTTGTTCAATATCTCTTAAATAGTTTTTATTATATAAATCTTTATAAGCTTTTTTTGTAGCTTTTGAAGTAGTTTCTTTGATAATTAATTCATATAAATTATTAATTTGTTTAACATCTACATCAAAATTTTCACAAGCCTCTTCCATTAATTTTTCATGCATCTTTTTTCCATTTAATATTGTCATTCTTTCATTATCTAAAAAATCAAAAATATATTCTTTTTTTGCTTTTAAGAAATTTAATTTAACAGTAACATCTCTTGCTGTCTTTTCATATTTTCCTATCTTTGTCTCTTCTTTTCCAATTTCATTAATTAATTTTTTCATTTTTTCATAAACACTTATATATAATTCTGCTTCTTCTATTGCAACACTTATTCTTTCTTTTACCGCTTTTTTTATAACATTTTGATTAAAAGCTATTTTCTCATTTTTTCCGTTTTTTATCATAAGATCTATGATATTTTTTTCGATTTCTGTTTTATCTAGTCCAATAAATTTCTTTATTTCACCTATACTTTTTTTGTCGATATTTTTAAAGTAGTTTACTGAGTTTTCCATTTTATTTATATGATTTGCTTCAGCTGTTCTTTTTATTCTTGCATTTTTATTTCTTTCTCTTTGTCTTTCAGTAAAAATAATTAATGCTTTCATATATGTTTCTCGTAACTCTTTAAGCTGTCCATTATTTTTATCTAGTTTATCTTCTATTTTTCTAAGTTTATTATCAAGAGTATTTGGATTTTCTCCAAAATCGTTAAATAGTGTATTTCTTTCTTCTTCTAATTCTATATTAGACTCATGTATTTTTGATTGTTTTTTTTGTAATTCTTCAATTTCAGAAGCTACAATATCAAATTTTTCTATAACATTTTCTTCTTCTGTTTCAATTTTTGCGTATTCTGTTATTTCTTTAATTGTTTCGCAATAATTTTGAAAATTTGTAACAATATTATTTTCTTTATGCATTCCAAAAAGCTGACTAAAATATCTTTCTAGAACAATTGCACTTCTCTCATACATTGTAGAGTCCCCCATATTATTTTATTTTTTCTAATTATACATAAAATAATAAAAAAAGTCTAGTAATATACTACACTTTTTTCATTTTTTTATATTTCTTTAATATTATTTTGTAATTGATAATATTTTATATTTCATTATTCCAGCTGGTGCATTTACCTCTACAATCTTATTTTTCTTTGAACCAAGTAAAGCTTCACCAAGTGGTGATTCATTAGATATTTTATTTTCTGCAAGATTTACTTCTGTAGAACCAACTATTGTATATTCAATTTTTTCATCAAATTCCATATCTAATACTTTAACTTTATTTCCAATTTGAACAGTTTCTGTATCTATCTCTTTTTCATCAATAATTTTTGCATGTCTTATTTTATTTTCTAATTCTACTATTTTTACCTCATTTTCTGCTTGTGCTGTTTTTGCTTCATCATATTCTGAATTTTCAGATAAATCTCCAAAACCAAGTGCTACCTTGATTCTATCAGCTATTTCTGCTCTTTTTTCTGTTCTTAAATAATTAAGTTCCTCTTCTAACTTATTATAACCTTCTTGAGTTAATATAACTTCTTTCTCTTCCATTGTTTATTTCTCCCTTCAGTTTTTTTGTATATTTACTTTTTAAATCTTTAATATATTACGATAGTTTTTGTTATTTGTCAAGACAATAATATTTTTTTACTACCTTTCATGTAATCAAGACCAGAAAATATAGTTGCAATTGTTTGTATAATCATTAATAAGGTAACAATAAGATTTAACACCATATCTCCACCTTGTAATACTCCTGAAAAACATTCACCGAATTTATTTAAATCTAAAAATGCTAAAATTATTGCAATCATCTGTGTTACAGTCTTTAGTTTACCCCATTTTGAGGCTGCTATTACATTTCCACCTTTTTGTTCTGCAACTAATCTGTATCCTGATATTATAAATTCTCTAAATAGCACTATGCTTGGAATCCATGCTGGTAATTTTTGCATTTCTACTAACATTATCATAGCAACTAAAACTAATATTTTGTCAGCTATTGGATCTAAAAATTTTCCAAATGTAGTTACTTCATTGTTTTTTCTTGCTAAATATCCATCTAATTTATCTGTGATTGATGCAATCACAAATATTATATCTATTATTATCCATTCAATTGGTATCCCAAAAAATCTTCCATCTATTCCTAAAAAAGGTATTATAACCATTATTGGTACTAATATTATTCTAAATATAGTTAATTTATTCGGTAAATTCATTTTCTCATTCCTTTCGCCATATAAAATAAATGATTATAATTAATTATTTTTTTCATTTAAAATTTCAATAGCTTTTTTCAATTGTGTATCATCTTTCTCTTCTATATTTAATACATTTTTTACCGTATCTGGTAGTTTAACATTTGAATCTGGCTCTATTCCAATTTTATTAATTTTAGTTTTATTTGGAGTTAAATATTCTTCACATGTAATTTTTAATCCACTACCATCTGGTAAAGTTAATAATTGTTGAATTACACCTTTTCCATAAGTTTTTTCTCCTACTATTACAGCTTTACCATTGTCTTTTAAAGCTCCAGCTAGTATTTCAGATGAACTTGCAGTATTTCCATTTGTTAAGATTACAGTTGGCACATTAACTATTGGATCTTCTTTAGACTTCATTATTTTTTCATTATTATTTTTATCAACTTCATATAAGATTACTTTATCTTTTTCTAATATGTAATCAGCAATTTCTAATGCTTCGTCTACAATTCCGCCACCATTATTTCTTAAATCTATTATAAGTGACTTTATATTTTGTTTTTGTAATTCTTCATATTTACTTTTAAATTCTTCAGATGTATTTTCATCAAAAGAAGTAAATTCAATATAACCAATATTTTTATTTATTACTTTTCCTTCTACTGGATTTATTCTTATATTTTCTCTTATTAATTGAAACTCTTTAGTTTCTGTTCCTCTTAAAATTTGTATTTTAACAGTAGAACCAGCCTCTCCTTTTATTTTATTAGCTGCAACAGACATTTCATCTGCCGTGTATTGAATATCATCTACTGATATAATTAAATCACCTGGCAAAATTCCTGCTTTTTCTGCAGGACTTCCTTTTATTGATGATAAAACCATAATTTTATTTTTCTCTGTATCTTTTACCATATATATACCAATACCAACAAAATTTCCAGTTGTATCATCTAGAAAATCTTTCATCTTATCTTTTGATATATATTCAGTATACGGATCATTTAAGCCTTCGATATATCCTTTTATTGCTCCTTCTTCAAGTTTTTCTTCATTAACTTCACCTAAAAAATATTTATCAATAAGTTTTTTATATTTTTCTAATTTAGTTGATATATCTCCACTATTACCTATCAAAGAACTTATATCTGATTTATTTGTACCTATGCTATTGTTTGATATTAAATATTTATACATTCCTATGGTTGTTAATAAAAAAGTAATAAAAGCTACTAAAGCTATTAACATTATGACCTTATATACTTTAAATCTCTTTTTTTCTTCCATTTGCTTTCATCCCTTTTCAAATTTTATTCAAACATTCTATAAATAATTCCTTGGATCTTGTCTACAAGCATATGTTCCTGGACTAGTTCTCACTTCGAAATGTAAGTGTGGACCTGTTGAATTTCCCGTTGAACCAACTCTCATTATTTGTTGTCCTTGTTTTACTGTATCTCCTGCAGATACTGTTCTTGAACCATCTTGTCCATGTGCATATAGTGTATATAGACCATTATAATGTGCAATTAATATGTAATTTCCATAACTTCCACTTAATCTTGTTGATGTTACAACATATCCATCTGCTACTGCATATACTGGTTGACCATTTATACCACCTGTTCCAAAATCAACAGCTCCATGAAAATGACCACTTTTATAATACATACCTGTTGTTATAGTTGTATATCCAGATGGTACAGGGTAAATAAATCCTGATGAGCCCGCAGATGTTGGAGTTCCACTTGAACCTGATTTACCTGAATTTGATGATCTTCTTGCAGCTTCTTCTTGTGCTCTTTTTATAGCTGCTTGTGCTGCTTGAATTTGACTATCTATTGATTTATTTGCCTCTCTTAATTCATCTATTTGTTGTTGTAATTTTTTCTCATCTTCAGATAATTTTTCCACTTGTTCATCTTTCTCAGCTTTTGCAGTTTTTAATTGTACTGTTGCACTTTGTTTACTAGCTTTAGAAGTATCTAATTCTCTTTTACTGTTTTCTAAATCTTCTTTAGCTTTTTGTATTTCCTCTTTTTGTTTTTGAATCTTTTCTAATAATTCAGTATCTTTTGTTGTTACTTCTGATATTAAATAATAGTTTGAAATTAAATCTGTTATACTATCAGAAGATAAAAGGAAATCTAAGTAAGATGTTTCCCCTGCTTCTTGCATAGTAACTAATCTTGACTCTAGTAATTCCTCTTGATTTGTATAATCCTCTTGTGCCTTATTTAGTTTTTGTTCTGATTCAGATATCTTGTTGTTTAAATTACTAATTTTTGCATCAAGTTCATCAATTTGCTTTTGATAATCATTAATTTGATTATTAAGTTTGTTTACTTCATCTACAGTTTTATTTTTTTGTTCTGTAACTTCTTCTTTTTTCTCGTTAGCTTCATTAATTTTTTCCTGATTTTCTTGTTTTTGACTATTTAATTGACTAGTACTTGCAGCTAAAGAAACTCCTCCTTGCATTAACATTATTAATACTAAACAAACCCCTAAAAATTTTAAAACTAAACTTTTCATAAGTTCCTCCTATTTTTACTTTTACCCATTTTAATTTTGCGTATTAGTATTTTGTGTGTCATTTTGTTCATCTGTTTTGTTTTCATTTTTCTCTTCGTCTTTTTTGCTAGCATCTGGTATTAAACCATTTGTTATGTATGGCATTGGATCTGTAACAACCCCATTTAGCCTTACTTCAAAATGTGCATGTGCACCTGTAGAATATCCTGTTGAACCAACCTTTAGTACAGATTCTCCTCTTTTTACAGTTTGTCCGAACTTCTACTAAAATTTCTGAACCATGTGCATATAAAGTAGAAACTCCTCCTCCATGGTCTATTATTACCATATTTCCATAAGCAGAATTGAACGCTGCTTTTGTAACAATTCCATCATTTGCAGCTATGAAATTAGCTCCCATTGGCGCACTGATATCTACACCTGTATGTAATTTTGTATAATGTAATATTGGGTGAAATCTCATCCCATATTTTGAACTTATTCTTGTATAACCCGGAACAGGCCAAGCAAGTTCTCCACCTATATATTTTGAATCTATTCCTTCTAAAGCTTGTGCTAAGATTTCTCTATTTATTTCATTAAATCTTGCATTATACTCATCTATTTGAGTCTGTAATTCTTTTTCTTGATCAGATAATTTTTCAATAAAATTTTGTCTAACTGTTTTTGTATTTTCAAGAATTTTGGCTGTTTTTGTTTGATTTGATTTTATTGTACTTAAATTATTTTGTCTATTTTCAATTTCTTTTTTTGATTTTTCAATTTCTTCTTTTTTTGTTTGCATTTCCTCTAATAATTCACTATCTCTAGTTGCAAGTTCTGTTATAAGGAAATAATTGGATAAAAACTCAGAAACACTTTTAGAACTTAAGATAACATCTAAGTATTGTGTATCACTAGATTCATAAACTGCAATCAATCTACTGTCTAGTAATTTTTTTTGTTTTTTAAAGTTTTCTTCAGCTACATTTAATTTAGCTTTTACTTCATCCATTGTACTTTGTAATTTTACAATTTCAACATTTAGTTCATCCAATTCTTGTTGTGATTTTTCTATTTTTTCATCCAACTTTTCAATTTGTTGTAGATTTTGTGACAATTCACTTTGAACATTTTCTAATTCATCACTTTTTTCATTTATTTGTTCTTGTAATTTTTTTTGTTCATCTTGTATGTTTGTTTGTCCTTCACTATCTTCAGCATAAATATATGTAAAAATACTAAAACTACAAATTATAAAAGCTAAAAATATACATAAATTTTTATTCATATTCTCCCCATTAATTAATAAATGATATTTATTTTTCAAATTAAACTTTTAAGTATTTTCTCATAGAAATAACACTACCAATTGCACCAATTCCTATTCCAAGTAACATATATGTAAATATAATAGAACTGAACATATCAGAAAAACTTATTAAGCTCATATTAATTACTTGCATAAACTTTGAATTAACAATTTGTTCAGCTAAGAAACTATAAGCTAATCCAACAACCACTATTGATATACTACTAGCTAATAATCCAATAATCATACCTTCTACAATAAACGGCCATCTAATAAAGCTATTTGTTGCTCCAACATATTTCATAATAGATATTTCTTTTCTTCTTGCATGTACTGTAAGTTTTATTGTATTTGCAATAATAAATATAGATATTATAACTAATAAAACTAAGATTACTCCAGTTACAATTTTTATTCCATTAGCTAAATCTATTAATGTTGAAACGGTTTCATCTTTACTTGTTATTTTTTTCACATAATCAAAAGTTAAAATTTGGTCTTGTACTTGTTTACTTTGATTTAGATCTGTTAGTGTAACAACATAAGATGCTGTAAATATATTGTTTTCTCCTTCATATCCTTCTAACAAATCTTTTTTATCTCCAAATTTTTCTTTCATTTGGTCTAATGCTTGTTCTTTAGAAACAAATTCAGTTGTACTTACTCCATCTATTTTTCTGATTTTCTCGCCTAATTTCTCTATTTCTTCTTGATTTGCTTCATTTTTTATAAAAACTTGAATTCCTTGTGCAGATTCTATTTCTTTTACAAAATAATTTATATTTTCACTAAGTATTAAAAAAACTCCAAATATTATCATTGTTGCACACATAATCATAAGTGATGCACCTGTTGATTTTTTGTTTTTGAATACGTTACTAAATCCTTCTCCTATTAAATATCCTAATCTGTTATATCTCATAATCATACCCACCTCTTTTATCATCTCTTATGATTTCGCCTTTACGAATATGGATAACTCTTTTTTTCATTTGATCTACTATATCTTTTGCATGTGTTGCAACAACTACTGTAGTTCCTCTCATATTAATATCATTTAATAAATTCATAATATCCCATGCTGTTTCTGGATCCAAATTTCCTGTTGGCTCATCTGCAATTAACATTGATGGGTTATTTACTAATGCTCTTGCTAAAGCAACTCTTTGTTGTTCTCCACCTGATAGTTCATTTGGATACATTTTTGCTTTACCACTTAATCCTACAAGTGATAAAACCATTGGTACTTGCCTTCTTATATGTCTTGGTGTTGCTCTTACTATATACATAGCATATGCTACATTGTCATATACTGTTTTATCTGGTAAAAGTCTAAAATCTTGAAATACAACTCCCATACTTCTTCTTAAATATGGAATTCTACTTGGTTTTAAAAAAGTTGTATCCTTTCCATTTATTATTATATTACCACTAGTTGGTTCTTCTTCTTTTAATATTAATTTTATTAATGTAGATTTACCACTTCCTGATGAACCTACTAAAAACGCAAATTCTCCTTTTTCAATAATGAAATTTGCATTTTTAACAGCTTTTGTACCTGTATCATAGGTTTTATTAACATTTCTAAATTCTATCATTTTTAGTATGCTCCTTACTTTTTCGCATATTTTTTCTATTCTACATTATCATAACAATAAAATCGTTTTTTTTCAAGGTTTTTCGCAAAAAAAATTATGTCATTTATGTTACAAATATTGATTAATAATATCTTGAGAAGTAATATGAAAATATTCCATTAATTTTTCTGCTTTTCCAGATTTTCCAAATGTATCATTTATCCCTAGTCTAATTAATTTCGTAGGATATTCTGTTGTTAATACTTCTGATATTGCAGAACCTAATCCTCCTATAATATTATGGTCCTCTATTGATATTAGTTTTTTTGTTTCTTTTGCACTTTTTATTATAATTTCCTTATCTATTGGCTTTATTGTATGAATATCTATAACTCTAATATTGATACCTTGCTCTTTTAGTATTTGTTGTGCTTTTAGTGCTTCTGCTACTGTTACTCCTGTTGCGAATACCGTTCCGTCTGTTCCCTCACCTATTTGAACTCCTTTACCTATTTCAAATTTGTATTCTTTCTCATATATGACAGGTGTTGCTAATCTTGCTAGTCTTAAATACACTGGTCCTTCTTTTTTAGATATTTCTTTAACCGCCCATTTAGCTTGAGTATCATCTGATACTGATATAACAGTCATATTTGGCAAAGTCCTCATCATTGATAAATCTTCTATCATTTGGTGTGTTGCACCATCTTCACCTACAGTAATACCACTATGTGTTGCACAAATCTTTACATTTAATTTTGGATAACATATACTACTTCTTATTTGGTCATAGCTTCTTCCTGCAGCAAATACTGCAAATGTGCTTACATAAGGGATTTTTTTACAAGTTGCAAATCCTGCAGCTGTTGCCATTTCATTTGCTTCAGCTATTCCCATATCAAAAAATCTTTCTGGAAATTCTTTTGCAAATAATTCAGTTTTTGTAGCTCCTGCTAAATCCGCATCTAAAACTACGATATTTTTGTTTTCCTTTCCTAGCTCTAAAAGAGCTTCTCCATAACTTTGGCGTGTAGCCTTTTTTATTTCTAAATTCATAATTTTATCTCCTCTTTAAATTTAATCTTATTCTTCTAACTCTTTCATAGCTTGTTCAAATTGTTCTTCATTAGGTGCTTTTCCATGCCATTGAACTTGATTTTCCATAAAAGATATTCCTTTACCTTTTATGGTTTTTGCAATAATGCATGTAGGTTTACCTTTTATTTCTTTTGCAACTTCAAATGCCTTTATAATTTCATCTATATTATGACCATCTATATGAATTACTTGAAATCCAAAACTTCTAAATTTTTCATCTATCGGATATGAATTCATTACTTTATTTATTTCACCATCAATTTGTAAATTATTATTATCTATAATTACACACAAATTATCTAATTTATAGTGACTTGCAGCCATTGCAGATTCCCAAACCTGTCCTTCTTCTATTTCGCCATCTCCCATGATACAATAAACTCTATAATCTTTTTTATCTAGTTTACCAGCTAGAGCCATTCCATTTGATACAGATAATCCTTGTCCTAGTGAACCACTTGTCATATCTACACCTGGAATCTTTACCATATCTGGATGACCTTGTAGCATTCCATCAATATTTCTAAATTTATCAAGTTCTGAAATATCAAAAAATCCTCTATTTGCTAAGCATGAATATAAAACTGGTGAACAATGTCCTTTTGACAAAACTAATCTGTCTCTATTTTCCCATTTTGGATTTTTTTCATCAATATTTAATTCTTTAAAATATAATACTGTTAGTATATCTGCAATAGATAAAGAACCGCCTGGATGTCCAGATTTATTACTATATACTGCCTGTATAATTCCTCTTCTTACACGTTTTGCCATATTTTCTAATTCTTTTATTTCTTCCACATTATCACTCACCTTTCATTTACTTTTATAATATATCATATTTAACATTATTTTACTACTTATTTATCAATTTTTTCATCAAAAAATAAACATTGTTGTAAAATATAAAATTTCATAATATAATAAAAATATAAAATATGAAAGGACTGATTTTATGTTGAATAATTATATTGATAATCTAAAAGATGAAATTATTAAAAAAACTCAAGAATTAATTCAAATTCCAAGTGTTGATTCCATTTGTGTAAATCAAATGCATCCTTTCGGTGAAAATGCAAATAAAGCTTTGGAATATATTTTAGAATTAGGAAAATCCTTAGGCTTTAGAACAAAAAATGTAGATGGATATTGTGGTTTTATAGAATTTGGAGAAGGTAATGACTTAATTGGAATTATTGGACATTTAGATGTTGTACCAGAAGGTGAAAATTGGACTTTTCCTCCTTTTAGTGGAACTATATATGATAATAAAATATATGGTAGAGGTGCTATTGATGATAAAGGACCTGTTATCGCTTCACTTTATGCAATGAAAGCAGTTATGGATAATTATAAAATAAATAAAAGAGTTAGACTAATTTTAGGTTTAAATGAAGAAAAAAATTGGAAATGTATCAATTATTATAAAGAACATGAAGAAATTCCAAAAATAGGATTTAGTCCTGATGCTGATTTTCCTGTTATTTATGCAGAAAAATCTATTATCACTTCATATTTTAAAGAACATTATGTTGATAAGAATTCAGATTTATTTATTAAAGAAATAGATTGTAATAATGCTATAAATGTTGTTCCAAAAATATGTAGTTGCATCTTGAAAATAAATTCTGAAAAGATTACAATGGATAATTTAATACATGATATTCAAAATATTTTAAATAATTATGACTATGAAATAGATATTTATAAAATTAGTAATGACGAATTAAAACTCACTTCACATGGTATTCAAGCACATAGCGCACATCCTAATCTTGGAGTTAATGCAATTTCTAGATTAATTATTATTTTAAATGACATTTTTAATAAATATAACTCACCAATAGAAATTTTTAATTTCTTTAGTAAGTATATCGGCATTCAGTATAATGGTGAAAATCTAAATATAAATGTTAAAGATGAATCCGGAATTCTTACTTTAAATGTTGGTGATTTTACTTTAAAAGATAATGTTTTATCTATTGGATTAAATATCAGAATTCCAATAAATACTACTATTGCCGATATAGAAAATAAAATAATTACAATAACTAAAAATTATTCTAATTTATCTTTTGCAACAACACATCAAATTCCTAGCTTATTTATACCAAAAGATAATCACCTGATTAAGACACTTTGTAAAATTTATAATGAGGAAACAAATTCAAATGAAGAACCTATTGCAATTGGAGGTGCAACTTTTGCAAGAGCTTTCCCAAATTGTGTTTCTTTTGGGGCAAATCTTGCCCATCAGAAAGACATGTGTCATCAAACAGATGAATTTATTACAATAGATAATTTAATAATTGCTTGTAAAATATATGCAAAAGCAATAAAAACTTTAGCAGATTCTTAATGCTAAAGTTTTTTATTATATAAAATATAAAATCCCCGCCTTAGCCGTCAGATGTTTGAATTTTTAAGGACCTGCTCCTAAAAACAGGTGGGTGCCTACCTAGATATTCCTGGGCTTCTCACTATATAATGTAAGCTTGCACGCCATATCCAGAGAGTTGGCCCCTCTTTATATGTGTTGGTTCTAAAAATTCTGTCTATACGCACTACGCAGGGTAAAATTATTAACTTATTTTTTTATTATTCTTATTCTACCATACATTAATTTTATTTACAACTAATATTATTTATTTAAATATTTCTATTTTTTTATTTAAATCATCTAAACTCTCTTTTTTTGTTTTTTTCTCACTTAATCTCACTTTTTCACATCTTGATTTTCATTATAAAATATGTTAAAATTAGTTAAGATTTGTGGGGAAAAAAGTAGTTAATAAGCTACTTTTTTTATTTTTACATTACATATAATAATATACAGAAAAATTGCAATATACTTCCTAATAAAATAAACAAATGAAATATTGAATGCATATATTTGTGTTTTTTTCCAACAGCATAAATAATTGCACCTACTGTATATGCTATACCTCCTGCAACTAATAAAATTAGTCCATTAATTCCTAATATTTTTGGTAATAAACTTGCTTTTATAATAATACACCATCCCATTACCAAATAACATATCATAGAAAATACTTTGAATTTTTTTATATCAATTGAATTTAAAACAATTCCTAATATAGCTACACCCCATATTATTCCAAAAATTGTCCATCCTGCTATTGAATCTACATTCCTAATAGAACATAATGCAAATGGTGTATATGAACCTGCAATAAGTAAAAAAATTGAACAATGATCTAATACTTGAAATACTTTTTTTGCATATTTAGTTGGACTTAATCCATGATAAATACTTGACATTGTATATAAAATAATCATTGTAGCACCATAAATTGCACCACTTACAACACCATATACATTATGATGAACTGCTGCAAATATAACACATAATACTGTAGCGACTATTCCAAGTACTCCTCCAACTATGTGTGAAGTCATATTAAATATTTCTTCTCCTTTTGTATATGTTGGTAATATTCTATCTTTTAATTTAGTTCTATTCATATTTATTCCTCACTTTTTCTTCGTTTTGTCTTTGTAATTATAACATACAATGTATTCTATTTAAAGTTAATTTTAAAAAAATTACAAGTTTTTGCTATTCTTTTTTAATTTAATTTACGTAATATCGTTTGTTCTTTACATAATTTAGAGGTTCATATACATAATATTATTATTTGTATCTTAATTATTCTTTAATTTCCTTAGATAACTTTTGTATTGCTTTTGTTTCAATTCTTGATACATAGGAACGAGAAATTCCCATCATTTTAGCTATTTCATTTTGAGTTTTTGGTTTATATCCATCTAATCCAAACCTAAGTTCTAAAATTCTTTTTTCTCTATCTTTCAATATTTCCTTCATTTTTTCATAAAGTAATTTAATTTTCATCTTTACATCTACTTCATCCTCAATATTTCTTTCATTATTCTCCAATATTTCTTGAAGTGTAACTACATTATCATCTTTATCTTTTCCAATAGGCTCATTTAAATATACCTCTGCTCCTAATTTTTTTGTTGCTCTTAAGTGCATCAAAATTTCATTATCTATACATCTTGACACATATGTAGAAAGTCTAGCACCTTTTTCAATTTTAAAACTATTTATTCCTTTTATTAAACCTATTGTCCCTATAGAAATTAAGTCCTCTTGGTCAACCTTTGTAGTATTATATTTTTTAGCTACATAAGCTACTAATCTTAAGTTTCTTTCAATCAATATATTTCTAGCCTCTTCATCTCCTTTTGCCATTTGTTCTAGACAGTTTTTCTCTTCTTCAGATGATAATGGCTCTGGAAATACATTGCTACTTTGTATATATCCGTACAACAAAAACAGCTGATTTTAAAAATCCAAGTAAACCACTTACACAAAGAGTTGTAAACATAAATGCACCTCCAATTTCTTGTTATTCAAATTATATGAATAAAATTTTTCAAAAGTGCATGACCTTTATTTTTTATTCATATATTTTATTAGAGGTGTTATATGAGTTTTGTTATAGATTGTATAAAAGGTATCGCAATTGGAAGTGGAGCCATTTTACCTGGTATTAGTAGTGGTGTATTTATGGTTATTTTTGGGATTTATGAAAAATTTTTGGATAGTATATTAAACTTTTTTGATAATCCTAAAAAAAATTTTTTGTTTTTATTACCTTATATTATTGGTATTTTTTTTGGTGTTTTTATCTTTGGTAATATTTTAAATTACTTATTTATTAAATTTCCAATACAAATTAAGTGTTTATTTTGTATATTAATTTTGAGTAGTCTTCCAAAATTAATAAAAGAAACCAATACTAAGGTTTCTTTTAAGTTTTATTACATAATCTATATATTAATTGCATTTGCAATTGGTTTTTTTTCTGTTTATTTAGAAAAAAATATTTCTTTTGATGGATGTTTTAATTATAATTTTTTCTATTTATTTTTTTGTGGTTTTCTTATGTCTATTGGTGTTGTTGTTCCTGGACTAAGTAGTACAGTTATTTTAATGTTGTTAGGTATTTATTCAGTATATTTAAATTCAATTTCTTATATATATCTACCAATTCTATTACCTATGGGATTTGGGCTAATTATTGGCTCATTATTTTTTATGAAATTAATTAAATATTTATTAGAAAATTTTTATGCCCAGACATTTTATAGCATCATTGGTTTTAGTTTAGGATCTATACTTGTTCTTCTGCCTTTTACTTTTTTCTTCTAATTATCCAGTTTTTTTCACATTTTATTGGTAGTTTCATCTTTACTTTTTGCCCTTTTACTCCTGGGCTTATTTCCTGTATTTCTTCATTTGTTTCAACATCATATAATTTTTCTATTTTAAATTCTTCTGCTTTAATTTTATTTGGTACAATTATTTCCAAAACATCTCCAACTGATAATTTATTTTTTATTTCTATTATAGCTAAATCATCTTCACAATTATCAATAATTTTTCCACCAAATTCATAATTTTCATTATATTGTTTTCCACTATATTCTTGGATATCTTTGTTATTTCTTTCATTAAAGTAAAATGTTGTTAATCCTCTTGTCTTTACTTTTTCTAACTCTTTTAAATATAAATTATAGTCATAATTTTCAGGATCTTTTTTATAATCATCTATTGCATTTCTATATGCATTTATAACACTTGCTAAATAATATTCTGTTTTTAATCTTCCCTCAATCTTTAGGCTATCTATTCCCATTTCAATAATTTCTGGTATTTCTTTTATTAAACATAAGTCTTTTGAAGAAAAAATGCTTGTACCATATTCATTTATTTCTATTGGCATAAATCCTCCAGGATTATTTTTTTCTTCTGCATACAAATTATATGACCATCTACAGCTTTGCGCACAATCTCCTAAATTTGCGCTTCTACATGATAAAAAATCACTTAAGAAACATCTTCCAGAATATGCAAAGCATATAGCTCCATGAACAAATATTTCTATTTCCATTCCATCTGGTTTATTTTCCATTATGTATTTTAGTTGTTCTTTATTTATTTCTCTAGCCATTATCATTCTTTTTGCTCCATTTTTGTACCAGAAATTTGCTGAATGTAGGCTTACAACATTTGCTTGTGTGCTTACATTTATTTTTACACTTGGAGCATACTGTTTTATAACTTCTATAACTCCTCCATCTGCTGCAATTATTCCATCAGGTTTTAACTCTTCCAATTTTTTTGCCATTTCTATTATTTCATCATATTTTTCGTCCCAAGCAAAAATATTTAAAGTTACATATACTTTCTTTCCTATGCTATGGGCATATTTTATTGTTTTTTCTAAGTCATCATTTTCCATATCTGCTCTTGTTCTTAATGATAATGATGATGTTCCAGCATAAACTGCATCTGCTCCATAAAGAAAAGCTATTTTTGCTTTTTCATAAGAACCAGCTGGTGCTAATAATTCTATTTCTTTCATTTTTATCACTACTTTCTTATAATTTTGTTTACCATAATATTATATAAGTCTTTGAAAACATTGTCAATACTTTATTTTTACCATATTTTATGTTATAATATAATTAAGTAACTTTGTTGTAAATTTTTTTAAGGAGGTAATTTTATATGCGACAAATACCATCATTAGATCAAGCTTTTAAAGGAGCAAAAAGTGTTCCGGAAGTTATCCGGAATCAGATTGGACTTCTTAATTTAGAAGCTAAATCTAATGAAATAACAATATTTACCCGTCGACTAGAGTTATATTACAGTTACATAACTGATAAAACTCTACTCAAAACTCAAAGAGAATTTTTTGAAGGCTTCTATCACGAAATTGATGAAAAATATCCAGATATTCTTTTTAGACTAGAGGGTAGGCGAAAATCATTCATAAGTGCATACAAAAAGCTCTGGCGAGCAGATTCTTATGCAACAATGAAAGATATTTCCGGTTTTAGAATTACCCTTTTTGGGGATGATTCTGAAAAACTCATTAAGCAGTGCTATACTGTAATGGATTTGCTATTTAATTATAGCTTAAATGCTGAAGAAGTAGAACCATGCATGGCAACACCGCTAAAGGATACAAAACGTTCAGGTAACTCATCATTACTCTCTGAAGATATCCAGCCTTATGTTAAGGATTATATTCATAATCCAAAAGAAAATGGATATCAAAGTCTTCACATGATTTTCCAAGCAAAGCTTGGCTATTATTTCGAAGTTCAAATTAGGACATTTGATATGCATATGCATGCAGAATATGGTCAAGCTTCACACGCTGTTTACAAGAAAAAATATGATGAACTGGAATTTGACCGAAGTTTGGTTAATATTCCTGGATATTGTATAATAGGAGATAAACTATATGACTGGGTAGGTCTAGAGGAATCTCAGGAGATTCTGCGTAGACAGAAAACCTTCTAAAAAAATTTCCCACCATTAAGCAATTGCTTAGGTGGGATTTTTATTTTAATATACTTATTGCAAGTCCATCTCCAACATCTAAAATTTCTGTATCTAAATTTGGATTATCTAGTACTTCTTTTATATATTCTCTTAAATTTCTAACTGCTGTTCTTTGTTTATGTTTATTATAATCACTCATGACATAACCTTTGTATAAAATATTATCTGCAAAAATTACTCCGCCTTTTTTTAATAATCTTAATGATTCTTTTAAGAAAAATGGATATTTTCCCTTTGCTGCATCAATAAATATCATATCATATTTTTTATCTAAACTTGGGAGAATTTCAACAGCATCACCCTCATAAATATTTATTTGTCTTTTTACATCTGCTCTTTTTATATTTTCCCTTGCTTCTATTACTCTTTCTTTTTCTCTTTCTATTGTATCTATAGTTCCATCTTCACTTAAAAATTCTGAAAAACAAATTGCAGAATAACCTACTGCTGTACCAATTTCTAGAATATCAATTATTTCTTTATTTTCTAAATATTTTTTTATTGTTTCTAATGTGTCATCCATTATTATTGGAATATGATCTTCTAAAGCTTTTTGTTTAATTTTTTGTAATTCTATCTTATTCATGTTCTATTCCTTTTTCACCAGTATTTTCTTCATATACTGACATTATAATTGATTGAAAAAATTTATTATGATTTCTAAATTGTTGTACACTTGATAAAGCTTTAATAATTTCTTCTTCATTTTTTCCATTTTGCATTTCACGTTTTATTTTTTTAACCATTTGTTGTCTTTTTGAAAATGTATCATTTATCCATCCTTCAAAATAAGCTCCAAATTTCTTATATTTCTCTTCAGAATTTAATTTTTCGATTAATTCAGCTATTGATTTATTATTGTAAACATAATCAAATATCAATTCCATAATTTCTATTTTTACCTTATAATATTCCTTATTTTCAGATTGAGTTTTTTTATTTTTTTCTGTTTCTATTGGTTTGATATATATTTTATCTACAAAACTTGAATAAACATTTCTATCTGGAACTTTATGTAATCTATTAGTTCCATTATTTTTTTTATTAGAGTATCTCATATTTATCTCCTATTTATTATTTCTAGCTGCCCTTTCACGTTCTTTACTATCTAATATTTTCTTTCTTAAACGAATTGATTTTGGAGTTACTTCTACTAACTCGTCATCTTGTATAAATTCAATTGCTTTTTCTAATGACATTTGAATAGGTGGCACTAAACGCAATGCTTCATCTGAACCAGAAGCTCTAGTATTTGTTAAGTGTTTTTCTTTACATACATTTATTGCTAAATCCTCTCCCCTCGAATTTAGACCAACTATCATTCCTTCATATACCTCTACACCAGGTCCGGATAAACAATTCTCCTTTATCTTGTGCATTATATAATCCGTAAGTCACAGATTTTCCATTTTCAAAAGCTATAATTGTTCCTCTAACTCTAGATTGAATATCACCTTTATATGGTTCATAAGAGTCAAATATATGGTTCATTATACCTTCACCTTTTGTGTCTGTTAAGAATTCTGTTCTGTAACCAATAATTCCTCTTGCTGGAATTTTAAACTCTATTTTTGTATGTCCATCTTCTGCTGGCTCCATATTTACCATTTCAGCTTTTCTTCTACCTAGCTTTTCTATAACATTTCCAACACAATCATCTGGTACATTTACAACTAATAATTCAATTGGTTCACATTTTACTCCATCAATTTCTTTAAAAATAACTTTTGGTCTAGATACTAAAAGCTCAAAACCTTCTCTTCTCATTGTTTCTATTAATACTGATAAATGAAGTTCTCCTCTTCCTGAAACTTCGAAACTATCTGGTGTTTCTGTTTCTTTGACCCTTAAAGATACATTTCTCTCTAATTCTTTAAATAATCTATCTCTTATATGTCTTGATGTTATTAAATTTCCTTCTTTTCCTGCAAAAGGTCCATTATTAACACTAAATGTCATAGAAACTGTAGGCTCATCAATATCTACAAATGGGATTTTTTCTGGATGATCAAAATCACAAATTGTATCTCCAATATTAATATTTGAAAGGCCTGCAAGTTCTATAATATCCCCAGCTTTACCTTCTTCTACTTCTACCTTATTTAAACCAATATGAGTATAAATTTTGGCGATTCTTCCTTGCAAAATTTTATCTTCTTTTCCGCAAATTGAAACAGGCATACCTAATTTAATAATTCCTCTTTCTACTCTTCCTACTGCAATTCTACCAACATAGTCATCATAATCTATATTAGAAACAAGCATTTGAGCAGGTCCTTCTTCATCACAATTTGGTGCACTAATAGTATTTATAATTGTATCAAAAAGACATGATAAATCTTCTGAATTATCATTTAAATCCATCTTTGCTATACCTTGTTTTGCAGATGCATATACAACAGGAAATTCTAACTGTTCATCAGTTGCATCTAACTCTATAAAAAGTTCAATTACTTGATCCACAACTTTTTCAGGAGTAGCTCCAGGTCTATCTATTTTGTTAATAACAACTATTGGTTTTAATCCTAATGCTAGAGATTTTTTTAAAACCTCTCTTGTTTGAGGCATTGCACCTTCAAACGCATCAACCAATAAAAGTACTCCATCAACAGTTTTAAGAACCCTCTCAACCTCTCCACCAAAATCAGCATGGCCTGGTGTATCTACTATATTAATTTTTATATCTCCATGCATAACTGAAGTATTTTTAGAAAGAATTGTAATTCCTCTTTCCTTTTCTTGGTCATTAGAATCCATTACTCTTTCTTGTATTTGTTCATTTTCTCTAAAAATATTACTTTGTTTAAGCATTGCATCAACCAATGTAGTTTTACCATGATCTACGTGTGCTATAATTGCTATATTTCTTATTTTTTCATTTATCATTTTTCTTACCCCTCCAAATTGCCATTAGGGTCGGAGATAAATGGCAACTTATGTTCGACAAACAAAAATTGCCATTTATCTCCGACCCCAATGGCAACTTTTTATCTAAAATATTATATAACTTTTTTACTATTTTGTCAAATCTATTATTTTATCCATTATTTCCTTTGTTACTTTATCTAATGTTTCTTTATCTTTAGCTCCTTTATATTCGCTAAAATCCAGTGGTTTTCCATAGGTTATTGTAACTTTCCAATTTCCTTTTTCTCCACCTTTTATTCCACAGGGTATTACAGGTGCTCCACTTCTTAATGCAAAAAATGCTGCACCATCTTTTACTTGTTCTCCTTTTGCTAATCCATTTCTAGTTCCCTCTGGAAATAGTGCTAAACAGTATCCGTTTTTTAATGTTTTTAATGATTCTTTTATTGCATTTATCTCTTTAGAATCTCTTTTTACGAGTATTGCATCAAAAACATGTCCTAAAAAAGCGAGAAATTTACTTTTGGTTAATTCTTCTTTTGCTAAAAATCTTGTATATCTTCCACATGTTACTTCTATTAAAGGTGGGTCTAAAAAGCTTTTATGGTTTCCACATATTATAACTTGTCCCTTTTTTGGTATGTTGTTTTTTCCTATTACTTTTGCTCTATATACTATTTTGCAGTATGCATAAATTGCTCCTTTTACAATTCCTCTTCCTATCGTTTTTAAAATTTTTTTCATATTTTCCCCCTATTTTTTTATAATGTCTATAATTTTTTTAACCACTTCTTCTATTGTCATATTGCTAGAATCTATATATATTGCATCTTCAGCTTGTTTCAATGCTCCAACTTTTTTTTCTTTATCATTTTTATCTCTTAATTCTATATTTTTATATATTTCTTCATAACTCATATTTATTCCATTTTCTTGATTTTGTTTATATCTTCTTTTTGCTCTTTCTTCTATACTTGCATCTAAATATATTTTTACATCTGCTTTTGG
Organism: uncultured Clostridium sp.; assembly: GCA_946548575.1. Classification (GTDB taxonomy): domain Bacteria; phylum Bacillota; class Clostridia; order TANB77; family CAG-508; genus CAG-269. Next base: position 66,720 of record CAMNPT010000001.1, read on the forward strand.
AAATACATAAGTTCCTATATCTCTTCCTTCCATAATAACATTATTTGTTTTTGCATATTCTCTGAAAATTTCATTTAATTTAAATCTTACTTCTGGTATTGATGATATTTGTGATACAATATTAGATACATCTTTTTCTCTAATTCTTTTACTTACATCTTCTCCATTTAAATAAACAATATCTTTATTATCTTCAATTTTAAATTCAATTTTAATATTATCTAAAAGTTTTATGATTTTTTCATTTTCTTGTAAATCTATTCCTTGTCTTATTGTTTCTAAAGCTACGCATCTATATGCTGAACCTGTTCCTATATTTATTAATCCTAATTTTTTACTTAAAATCTCGGTTACTGTTCCTTTTCCGCTTCCTGCTGGTCCATCTATTGCTACTATGAAAGACATTTTTATTCCTCCTTATTCTCCTTCTTCTGGTATATATATCTGTTTTGCTACTACATCTACTTCAACAACATTCATTGCTGTTAATTTTTCAATTTCTTTTTTTGATTTATTTTTAAATTTACTTAATCCATCCATAACATTAAAACCATATACTATACTAACTTCCATATAAATTTTTGCGCCTTCTCCAAAATTATCAACCCTTGTTTTTAAAATTTTATGAATTGCTGGTGTTTGTATTGCCAAATATTCTAGTATTTGTCTAAATACTAAATCTGATATAGTAAATTTACCTAAATAACTGAATGTTGGTCTTATTATTGACTTTTCTGAAATATATGGTTTTTCTCCTTTTCCTTTAGTTTTAAAAATTTGAAGTGGGTCTAATAAATATCCTGAAAAATCCTTTTTTATTTCAAATGTAGGAACTGGTATTACGTGTTTACCCTCAGTTACTCTAATTTTCCTTGCTGTTTGCATTTCTTCTTCTGTTGCAACGTCAGTAATATATGTTGTATCTGAAATCTCAGGTAATCCTAAATTTGATGCAATTTTTTGAACCATTCCATCTGAAGTTCCCAAAATTAATATGCTTTCTGGTTTGTATTTTTTTAATGCTTTTATTATTTCCTCTTTTTCTTCATCTTCATAAAATAAAGCATGTTTAACTGTTGCAACTTTTGTGTCTGCTTTTTTTGCAGATGATCCAGCTATAACTGCATTATCTTTAATTAATAAACCATCATCAATTATAAAATGTGTATTTTTTTCTCCGGCTACCATTTGTGCTCTATAGCTTTTCCCAGTGCCTGATGGTCCGTACAAATGCATATACTTTAATTTTATTTAAAAATGGCAATTTCATATCTTTTAATAACATTTTTTTCTCCTCTTAATATCCATTTATGAACATTACAAATTTTTTCTTCTAAGTTGTCCACATGCAGCATCAATATCTGAACCTAGCTCTCTACGTATTGTAGCAACAATGCCATGTTCATTTAAATAATCTCTAAATTTTATTATATTTTCATTTGAGCTTTTATTAAATTTTCCGTTTTCAATTTTATTAATTGGAATTAAATTAACATGACATAACATCCCATTTAACAATTTTACTAATTCTTTTGCATCTTCTAAATTGTCATTATTATCTTTTGCTAATGCATATTCAAAAGATATTCTTCTATTTGTTTTTGCAATATATTCTTTACATGCTTTTATTAATTCTTCAATTGGATACATATTATTTACTGGCATCATACTACTTCTTTTTTTATTATTTGTTGCATGTAGTGAAATAGATAGTGTACATTGTATATTTTCTTCTGCAAGTTTATATATATTAGGAACTAGTCCACTTGTAGAAACGCTTATATGTCTTGCACCAATATTAAGTCCTTTAGGATTATTTATAATTCTAATACTATTTACTACATTTTCGTAATTATTTAGTGGTTCTCCTATTCCCATATATACTACATTTGATACTCTTAAATTTGTATCTTGTTCTACTGCTAGTATTTGTTCTACAATTTCACCACTTGTTAAGTTTCTTGCAAATGCTATTCCTGTTGATGCACAAAATTTACAGCCCATTTTACAGCCAATTTGTGATGAAACACAAATACTATATCCATGGTGATAACTCATTAAAACTGTTTCTATTGCATTTCCATCTAATAAATCAAATAAATATTTTATTGTTCCATCTTTTGATTCTTGTTTTTTCAAAATTTTAAAATTACAAATTGTATAATTTTGTTTTAGCTTTTCTCTTAATTCTTTAGATAAGTTAGTCATTTCATCAAAAGATTTTACTTTTTCTTGATAAAGCCATTTAAAGATTTGCTCTGCTCTGTATGGTTTTTCATTTATATTTATTAATTCTTCTTTTAATTCATTTAAATCATAATCTTTTATATTTTTCATACTTCTTATTCAAATATATCAAATTCTTGTATATTATTTCCCCTCAAATATTCTTTTATATTCATTCTTTTAGCATTTTCACCTTGAATTTCAATTACACTTATTACAGAATTATCTTTTGCTTTTATGTATAATCCATCTTTCGAATCTGATACAATAACTGTACCGTTTTTATGAATTTTTAAATTATTTTTATCATAATCTATGTCTTTTACAATATTTACTTTCCAAAATTTTATTTTCTTTCCATTTAAAAAAGTATATGCTCCCATTATTGGGTTTAAGCCTCTTACCAAATTTTTTATTTCTTCTGCTGTTTTGTTTTCCCAGTCGATTTTTGCCATTTGTTTATTTAACATAGGAGCCATTGTATAATCTTCATCTTGTTTTATTCTTGGCGCTGTTCCTTCTTCGATTTGTTTTAATGTTTTTACTAAAAGCTCTCCTCCAACTTTTGAAAGTCTTTCCCATAATTCACCTGTTGTTTCATCTTCTCCAATTAAAACTTCTTGCTTTAAAATTATATCTCCTGTATCCATACCTTCGTCCATATACATAGTTGTAATACCTGTTTTTTTATCTCCATTTAAAACTGCCCATTGAATTGGCGCGGCACCTCTATATTTTGGAAGTAAAGAACCATGTACATTTATGCAACCTAATTTTGGTATTTCTAATAATTCTTTTGGTAAGATTTTCCCATAGGCAACAACACATATAATATCTGGGTTTAATGATTTCATTTTTTCAATAAATTCATCATTATTTTTTACCTTTGTTGGTTGGTAAATTTCTAATCCATTTTCTTCTGCAAATTCTTTTACAGGTGATTTTACAAGTTTCATACCTCTACCTTTTGGTTTATCTGGATTAGTTACAACTCCTATTATATTGAAATCATTTTTATATATTGCTTTTAAGCTTTCCTCTGCAAAATCTGGTGTTCCCATAAAAACAATATTCATTATTTTTCCTCCTCTGGTTCAACATATTCCAAAGTTCCTGGTATTATTTTATCTATAAAAACTTCTCCATTTAAATGATCTACTTCATGAGAAATAGCTTGAGCTAATAACTCTTTGGCTTTAACTCTCATTCTTTTACCTTTTCTATCAGTATATTCGGCTGTAACTTCAGCAGGTCTAATTACCTTAGCAAATTCATTTGGAAAGCTTAAACACCCTTCTTCTACTTCTTGTTCACCTTTTGTTTTTGTTATAACAGGATTTATTAATACAATTGGTCCTTTATCATCATATAAATCTATTACAACAACTCTTTTTAAAATACCAACTTGTACAGCTGCTAAACCTACTCCATTATACTTGTGCATAGTTTCAATCATATCATCTATTAATATTTGTAATTTATCATCGATTACTTCTACCTCGCGAGATTTTTTTTTCAAAATCTCATCACCTTCATATCTTAAATTTCTAATAGCCATTTTTACTCCTTTCAAAATTCCGATTTAAGCCATATTATTTGGATTAACATCAATACTTATTCTAGTATCTTTCATGTCCAATTCATAAACTTTTTTTAAACATTTATTTAATATAATATTTGCATTTTCATTCATATTACCTTTAATTATTATTCTATAGCGCCATTTATTTTGTATTTTATCTATTGGTGCTGGCATTGGCATAAACACTTTAAACTCGTCATTTAAGTTATTATTTAAATATTTATATACCCTATTACTTAATATTTTAATTTTTTCTTCACTTTTACTTGTAAAACTAATTAATATTATATCGCAAAATGGCGGATATTTCAACTGTTTCCTTAAATGTATTTCTGTTTCATAAAATTCTTGGTAATTTTGTTTTCTTGCACATTGAATTGTAAAATTTTCTGGATTATATGTTTGAACAATAACCTTACCTGGTAATTTTTCTCTTCCTGCTCTTCCTGCAACTTGAGTTAGAATTTGAAATGTTCGTTCATTTGCTCTATAATCATCTATGTTTAAAGAACTATCTGCCGCAATTACTCCTACCAATGTTACATTTGGAAAATGATGTCCTTTAACTACCATTTGTGTTCCAATTAATATATCTATGTTTTCATTTTTAAATGTATTTAAAATTTTTTCATGCGAATTTTTCTTTGTTACGGTATCAACATCCATTCTAATTGTTTTTGCAGTAGGAAATTGTTTCTTTATTTCTTGTTCTAACTTCTGTGTTCCTGTCCCAAAGTAACGTATTTTTTTACTTCCACATTCTGGACAAATTGTTACAATATTTTCTTCATATCCACAATAATGACATTTTAGTTTTTTTTCATAACTATGATATGTTAAACTTATATCACAATTTTTGCATTTTACTGTATATCCACACTCTCTACACATTATAAATGTTGAATAACCTCTTCTGTTTAAAAATAAGATTGTTTGTCTTCTCTGTTTTAAATTATCATCTATTTTTGAATATAATTCTCTACTAAGCATTGAATGATTTCCATTTGCCAATTCTTGTTTTAAATCTATTACTGTTACTTCAGGTAATGATGAGTTATTAGCTCTCTTTCTTAATTTCAATAACTCTATCTTATTTAATTCTGTTGAATTATAATATGAATTTAAGTCTGGTGTTGCACTCCCTAATAGTAGTGGACATTTCATTTGTTTTCCTATGAATTTTGCAACTTGTTTTGCATCATATTTTGGATTTGATTCAGATTTATATGAACTATCATGTTCTTCATCTATTATTATTATTCCTAAATCTTTAACAGGTGCAAATATAGCTGATCTTGCTCCTATTACTATTTTAGCATCTCCACTTTTTATTTTGTTCCATTCATCATATCTTTCACCTATTGATAGTTTACTATGTATTATTGCAATTTTTTCTTTTCCAAACCTTGATATAAATCTTTCCAACATTTGTGGTGTAAGTGATATTTCTGGTACTAATACTATTGCTGATTTTCCTTTTTCTAATACTTTATTAATTAGTTGTAAATAGATTTCCGTTTTTCCGCGATCCTGTTACTCCATATAGCAAAAATTCTTTAAAAATATTTCTTTCTATTTGTTCTGATACTTTATTAAATGCATATTGTTGTTCTTCATTTAGCTTTAAATTTTTTGTTTCTTTGATATTTTTACCCTCTAATGGATTTCTTTCTATTTTCTTTTCAACTATTTCTAAATAACCATTTTTTATTAAAGTATTTACTATTGCTCTAGATGAATCTGTAAATAATTCTATTTCCGTGATTGTCGCACCTTCATTATTTTTTACAAATTCTATAATTCTTTTTTGTTTATCAGACTTTATTTTTCCAGTATCTATATCAAATTCAATTTCATCTAAAGACTTATTTAAATAAATAACATTTATTATTTTATCTTTTACTTTTTTCTCTTTTGTTCTTGTTCCTGGTGCAAGCATTAGCTTTATACAATCTGATATATTGCAAAAATAATGCTTTGACATCCATTTTGCAAGTTTAATTTGATTTTCATTTAGATTATCTTCTATTTTTTCAATATCTTTTATTTCATATTCAGAACTTTCCTTAAAGCCAACTATAAAAGCTTCTTCTAATTTTCCTCCCTTTCCAAAAGGAACTAAGACCTTACTACCAATAACTGTAAGGTCTTGAAATTCTTTAGGAATATTATAATCAAATGTTCTATTTAATTTTTTTGCTGTTCTATTTATAATTACTTCTGCAACCATTTTTTATACTCTTCTTCTATTTTATCTGCAACTTCATCTGGTGTTAAATTTGTAGTATCTATTACTAAATCATAATTAGACTCATCTTCTTTTCTAACTTTATATAACTCCCAATATCTTTCATTTTCAAGTTTATATCTTTTTTCCATGTCAGCTTTTTGTTCTTCTAAAGTTTTAAAATTTTCAGAATCTTTACGATTTTCATCTTCTAATGCTCTTTTTGCTGCTACATCTATATCTACTTTTAAATATACTTTAAATGACTCAGGTACTGCATACCAACCTAATCTTGCATCTATTATAAAATTATCATTGGTTTTAGCATATTCTTTAGCGCTACTTTCTATTTGTATATCTATTTCTGGATGTTCTTTAACATAAACATTAAAAGATGTAACATCCATATCCATATCTTTTGCTAGTTTTCTAAAATAATCTCCATTTCTATATATTCCATAATCTAATTTTTTCATTAATATTTTAGATACTGTTCCTTTTCCGACTAGCTAATTCTCCACCTAAGGTAATGATATGTTTTTTTTCCATTTTTTATTTCCCTTCTATATTTTGATTATTTTGTTCTTCTATTTTTACTGTACCCTCTGCAATTTCATTTGCAGCTAGTGTTACTGGAGAATCTTCTTTAACACTAGTTTTTGCTTCTGAACCTGAAGCTATTTGTCTTGCTCTTCTAGCTGTTGCTATTACTAACTCATATCTATTATTTGCTTTTGTTAAAAGTTCTGCTACTGTTGGTTTTGTTATCATTAAAATCCCCCCTCTATATTTATAATTTATTTTCCACTATCTGATAATTGTTTATTAATTTCTTCTTGTGCCATTGTTTTATCAATTCTTCCACCTACTGTTTCAGGTTGAACAGCAGATAATATAATATGACCTGAATCCATAATTAATACTGCTCTTGTTCTTCTTCCATATGTAGCATCAACAGCAGTTTTATTATCTTTAGCATCTTGTATCATCCTTTTTATTGGTGCTGATTCTGGGCTAACAATTGCTACTATTCTATCAGATGAAACTATATTTCCAAATCCTATATTTACTAATTGCATATAATCAATCCTTTCTATTCTATATTTTGTACTTGTTCTCTTATGTTTTCAATTTCTGTTTTTATGTCTATAACTCTATTGGTTATTTCTAAATTATTTGCCTTTGAACCAATTGTATTTGTTTCTCTATTCATCTCTTGAGTAAGAAAATCTAGTTTTTTTCCTATAGCTTCATTTGAATTTAATAATGTTTTAAATTGTTGAATGTGAGAATCAAGCCTTGTAACTTCTTCTTCAATAGAACATTTATCTGCATATATAACAACTTCTTCTGCTAATCTTCTTTCATCTATTTCTTGAGTTTTTAATATTTGCTTAATTCTTTCTTTTAATTTTACTACATATTCATCTATAAGTCCAGTAGAAAGTTTAGATATTTCATCCACCTTTTGTTTTATAATATTTAATCTTTTTAATAAATCTTCTGAAATTTTTATTCCTTCTGTTTGTCTCATTTCTATTAATCCATCTGTAGCTTCTTTTACAACATTTAAAATTTCTGATTTAATAATTTCATCATTTTCACTACTTTGTTGAATTTTCAATACATCAGGATATCTTGCTATATCATTTACTTGAATGTCAGCTGATATGTTTTCTTGTTCGGCTAAATTTCGTAATTCATTAATATAAATTCTAGCCAACTCAGAATTTATTTTTATGTCTTTTCCTTCTAAAGAATTATTTTCAAATGTAACAAAAACATCTATCTTTCCTCTTTTTGCTTTTGATGAAATTTCTTTTTTTATTTCTTCTTCTAAATAACTAAGTTCTTTCGGCATTTTTACTGAAATATCTAAATATCTATGATTAACACTTTTAATTTGTATTTCATAATTTCTTAAATTTGTTGAATCACTAGCTTTTCCATACCCAGTCATACTTTTAATCATTTTTTATTTGCTCCTTTTTTTACATTTTTTTTAGTTGCAACTTTTTTTACAGGTTCGTCTTTTTTTACTATTTCTGATATATCACTTAATTCATTTAAAGTTTTTCTTTTATTTAATGTATAAATGATTATTACTTTTAATATATAATAAATTGTAAACATACAAAATGATACAAATATATAACTTTTATAATCAATTTTCAATATATTTGTAATATGTATAATTGATAATGAATGAAATGAAAGTATAAATAACTCTATACTTGTTAATACAATATTTCCATTATCTTCTCTGTAAGCTTTTTCTAAAAATAAGATTCCTAAAACTAGGTATATACCTGCGAAAAACTGTATATCATAAACTAATCTTTCTAAATTCATTCTAGTATATGCAAGGTTTAGAACGAAAAAATATAACATTATACAAATAGCTTTTATTACATTTTCTATAATCCCTTTCATTATTTCCTCCTAATCTTCTAACTCATACATTATAATACTTAATATGTTTATAGCAACTGTTTCTGTTCTAAGTATTCTTTTCCCTAGAGTAACAGATATAGCTCCGTTTTGAGTTAAAGATGAAAACTCTTCTTCAGAAATTCCTCCTTCTGGTCCAACTATAACTGCTATTTTTAAATTATTTTTGTTTAGATTTTGTAATTCTTTTTTTATAGTGTTTTGTTTTTCATTTTCATATGCTAATAATACTATATCATATTCCTTTATTAAATTACAAATATTTTTTATATTCACTATATTATTTATTTTTGGAATTATATTTCTTCCACATTGCTTAGCCGCAACCTCTGAAATTTTTTGCCATCTTTGTATTTTTTTAGTTTTATCTTTTTCATCTAATTTTACAACACATCTTTTCATTTCTACAGGAATTATATCATAAGCTCCAAGTTCTACAGCTTTTTGAATTATCAATTCCATTTTATTAGACTTTGGTAATCCTTGAAATATTGTAACTTTAGTTATTGGTTCTATATCAGATTCTAATGTATTTATTATTTCACATTCAATTTGCTTTTCATTTAATTCGCATATTTTACATAAATAATCTTCACAGTTGTCCTTATCACAAATAATTAATTCTTCACCAACTTTTTTTCTTAGTACATTTTTCACATGATTTACATCTTGTCCAATAATTAATATTTTATTATCTTTAATTTGTTCTTGTGTTACAAAAAATTTTGGCATATTGTTCTCCTTTTTATGTACAGTATTATATCACAAAAAATAATTTTTGCCAACAGGTACAAAGAGACACTCTTTGGCATATTTGTCAAAGAGTGTCCCTTTGTTCCTATAAGAGGAAATAAAAGAACTTCCTCTTAATAGTTTTCTGATTTTATTTCAAAATATGCTTTTGGATGTGCACATACTGGACATACTTCTGGAGCTGATTTTCCTATAACTATGTGTCCACAATTTCTACATTTCCATATTCTGTCTCCATCTTTACTAAATACTAAATCACCATTGATATTATCTAATAATTTTTTATATCTTTCTTCATGTTCTTTTTCAATTTTTCCAACTGATTCAAATAAAAATGCTATATCATTAAACCCTTCTTCTCTAGCTTCTTTTGCCATTCTGTCATACATATCTGTCCATTCAAAGTTTTCTCCTTCAGCTGCCATTTTTAAATTTTCAGTTGTTGTTTTTATATTTCCACCTTGTAATAATTTAAACCATATTTTTGCATGTTCCTTTTCATTATCAGCTGTTTCTTGAAAAATTGCTGCTATTTGCTCATATCCTTCTTTTTTTGCTTTACTTGCAAAATATGTGTATTTATTTCTTGCTTGTGATTCTCCAGCGAATGCTTCCATAAGATTTTTTTCTGTTTTACTTCCTTTTAATTCCATAATAATCTTCCTCCTTTTTTATGTCAAAAACTCTGTCCTAATATGGACATTGGTACCGATGGTGGAACTCGAACCCACATGGTTTCCCGCACGATTTTGAGTCTTTAAAGTTATTTCATACTAATTTATATTTAGTATGAAATAACACTTTAAAACAAGTTCAAAATCATTGATTTTCTGCGTTTATTGACACTTTTCTTACCTGCATAAGTATAACATAATTTTTATACATTTGCAAGTTTTTTGCAAAAATGTTAGATGTAAATTGTATACTGAAAATCCTAAAAAATATAAGTGAAGTAACCGGTCATATAGTAACAAGACCCCTTTTCCTAAAGATTTCCTTTATAAAAAGGATAAAACTATATTTCTAATTCTAAATAAGCATATTTACTATCTTCAAAATTTTTTATATCCTCTATTATATTTTTTCCTTTTTCAGATATATCACTTATTCTTTTTATAGTTCCACTTTCATCTATAACTAATGGATTTGTGTATCTCTTTTTTACTTTTATGCAAATACAATATTTATCTTTAATTTCTATATTGCTTCTGCCAACTTCTGTACTATTTGAAAAGACCTCAAATGCATTTCTGATTTTCTCATTTGAACAATGTTTAATTTTGTTTACTATTTCTTTTTCAGAATACTTATATAAATCTTGTTCTGTGATATATTTTTCTTCTACCATTTTTCTTAATATATCTGTCCAAAATTGCATAATCATATTGTTTTCACTATTTCCAGAAAATAAATGCCACATTATACTTGCTCTTTCTATGTATTCTTCTGCTATGTTTAAATTTTGAAACCCTATTTCATCTTCTCCATCTTCATTCTTTAATACTTTTAAATCGTTATATATTCTTTTGATAGATTCTATTGAAAAAGCATCTTGTGTAACTAAACCATCACTTAGTGTATATTCCAATCTATCAGCAGATAATCTTGGGCTATCATTATCTGCAATTGGATATATATGATAATCTACTATCTCCTCTAATTTTATATTATCTCGCTTTAATAAAGCCATTATTTCTTTTGATTCTTTTATGAACTTTTCTGTATGTTCTTCTGTTGATTCTTGCTTTTCATAGTCTCCATGTAAATAATCAACTACATGACTGAAAGATGGAGTTGCTATGTCATGATATAGCCCTGCGATTGTCTGTTTTTTATCTCTGGTAAAATTCCATACAATTAAAGCAACACCTATACTATGTTCATATCTAGTATGAAAAAATTTATACGGTATCAATCTTGTATGTTCACATGCTGATATCATACTTATTCCCTTTAATCTTTGCATTTCTGGTACATTTGTGTATTCAATTAAAAAATCTGGTATATCTTTTGATAAAATTTCAAAATAATTTTTAATTTCTTCATTCTCTATTTGAAAATCCATAAAATTTTTCTCCCTATATTTTTTCTATTTTTTTATAGATGTAAAAAACTTACTGATACTAAAAAAATTGAAGAAAATAAGTCTTCAATTTCTACAACAAATTAAATTGGTACCGATGGTGGGACTCGAACCCACATGGTTTCCCGCACGATTTTGAGTCGTGTGCGTCTACCAATTCCGCCACATCGGCATATGATATTAATCTGTGCTAACTTTATATATATTAGCACAGATTTTCAAAATTGTCTAGTTTATTTCTGTATCAAATTCAAAAACTGAAATTGTTTTTATATTTACTTTTGAAAAATCATCTTTTTCATCTTCAAATTGTAATATTTTAAAACTATCTTTGTTATTAATTTTTAATTCTAATTTAGATGTATCTACCAATATTTTCGAAGATAAATCTTGTCCTACTGGTAGTGTTTTATTTTGGTTATCATAAAAAATACAGTTTGTATAACTTATTGCATTTGAACCTTCTTTTAGATTAATTTTATAGAAATTAATTTTATTTGAATCTCCTAATAATATCTGTTCTAATTCTTTTTCAGGATTAATATCAAATATATTAATTTCTCTATCATCAATTTTGTCATCAGAAAATGCTTTATATACAGGTAAGCTTTCTGGTATAACAACTTTTGTTAGTGCTTTTTTTGTATCTGATATAACCTTTTCTAGTGATAATTTAAATCCAAGTTGTTTAGTGCTTTTATTAATTTCTAATATATTAAATTTATCTTTAGCTAATTCTCTGTGTTTTTTATTTTTTATTTTTGATACTTTTGTACTATCTTGAATTATTCCTCCAAATATATCAAATTCTTCATTTTCTGTTAATGTTTTTGCTTCTATAGCTTCTTTTTTTAATTCTTTCAAACTATTATCTATATCTTTTTTTAGAAAATCATTAATTTTAATTTTATTTATTAAATCTAAAAGAGTTGTTGATGTTATATAAATACTATCAGTTTCATCTTTACTTAAAACTTTTCTTTGTATTTTATCCATTGTAATTCCAAATTTTTCAAAATCATCTTCATAATTAAAAACTTTTTCAATTTTCTTTATTATATTAACTTCTTCAACTTCTCCCTCTGGTAAAGTTTTCATTTCATCTTTATTACTATATTTCCAAAATTCAAAAATACTTTTTTTATGGCTATCGATTTCATCAATAAAAGAAGTAGCATTTTCAATTTTCTTTTGCATATTTTTATTTTTTAATTTTAAGCTGTTTAAATCCATAAATATATTTTTTAATTTATTTTCTTTTTCTTCTATTTCTTTATACAACTCTATTAATTCTTCTAAATTATAATTTGATTTTTTCTTTCTTTTTTGAGGTAATTCTTCATAGTCTTCAGAATTTGAGTTATCAATTATTTCTTCTTTATTTTTTATTTCATTTTTTAATTTATTTTTGTTATTTTTCTTGCTGTATTTAAAGTAATATTTAAATTTACCAAAAAAAGTTTTTTTACATTCTAAAAAAGTTGATATTTGTTTTTCCTTAGCTAAATATTCTATTTCTTGTTCTGCTATTTCAATTTTTAATGTTTCTAATCTCTTTTTATTTTCCTCTATTAATTCATTTGCAACTTCTAATTTTTTTTCTCCTATTTGATATTGTTCATTTAACCAATTAGCAATGTCTACATATTGAATTTTTTTATTTTCTAAGTAAAATTCTATACTTGCAGACTTATTTATATCTGTTTTAAATTCAAAATAATGTGGTAGCTCTGTTTGTAAAATAAACATTGCTTTTAGTAATTTATAAAAACTCTGAGCATCTTCTTTATTTTTTAATTCAACCTTATAGTAGCTTTTTATTTTCTGATAAACTTCTGTTTCTCCTACAATACATATACTTAAATTGTTTTTTTTGTCATAAACTTCATATATTGATGGCCAATCTTTAGTAAATAACCATAGATAATTTTCTATATCTTCATATTCTGATTTTGATAAATATTCATTACTAAATTCAGCATTTCTAACTGGAACAAATATTTTAGATGATCTACCTTTTTCTATTTGTTTTTTTAATAAGTAAAAAAATGTTGAATAATCTGAATCTTCTGTTGGAACCAACATAAAATATTCATCTGTAATATCTGAATAATATATTTGCCATAAAAAATTATTTTCATATTTTATTTTAAATGGTATCTTTTTATTTAACTTTTCTTGTTCTTCTTCTACCTTTTCAATTTCTTCTATTTTTATCTGTTTTAGCATATTTAAAAAGGTTGTATAATTTAAAATATTTTCTTCTTTTTTATTATCTAGATAATCAGACAATGGTTTGGATTTTTTGTATTTTTCTTCAATATCATCTAGTCTGTTTGTTGGAGATAATAATATTTTTATATCTTTTACTGATAAATATCTATATTGTCTATATTGTTTATCATCATAAGTTTTAGTTGCTCTAAATTCTAAGGAGGTTTGTTTTTTTAGTTCTTTTGGAATATTATTTAAATCTAAACCTAAATATTCTAACTTTTCTTCCATATTTTCATTTACTGATTTTTTAAGCAAAGTAGTTACTCCCTTCTATTTTATTATTTCATAGAAATTCTTAAATTCATATCCTTTTTCTTTAAGTAAATCAATTATTTGTAGCAAACTATCAGCAGTAACACTTTTTGCTGGTGCGTCATGCATTAATACCACAATACTATTTTTGTTTTCTGATGTTTCATTAATTCTTTGCAATTCAAATTCAACAGAAAGATCATTAGTTTCTGCATCACCTGATAAACAGTTCCAATCTACTGTTACTATTTCATTTTGACTAAGTAAGTCTTTAGCTTGTTTTTTTACATCAGCATATTTTCCACCTGGTAAACCTCCAGGATATCTAAATAAGTGAGCATTATATTCATTTATTCCTAATGCTTGTCTTATTTTTTCCATACTTAAATTATATTCATCTAACACAGCTTGTGGTGATGAATATATTTGTGAATATACATGAGAATAACCATGACTTGCTATAAAATGGCCTTCTTCATAAATTCTTTTCACCATTTCTGGTCTTGATTCTACCATAGAACCCAAAACAAAAAATGTTGCTTTTACATTTTTTTCTTTTAATATATCTAATATTCTAGGTGTAACAGATGATGGACCATCATCAAAAGTCAAAAATGCTCTTTTTGTTTCTGATTTATAAATATTTTCTATGTTTTTTCTACCCTCATCTGTTAATTTTGGCAATTTTGCCAATCTTTCTTCTTCAGCTTTTTTTTCTTGTTCTTCTTTTATTTTCTCTTTCTCTATTTTTTGCTGTTCCAATGCTTGTAATTGTGATTCATATTGTTTATATACTTTATATTCTTTTATTGTTTTATTAATGTTGTTTTTGATTATAATAGCGCATATGAGTGCTATAATAATAATTATTATTATAAATATCTTCTGTTTATCAATTTTAGCTTTTGTATTAAATCTATAGATATCTATTTGATCATTATCCCCCATAACTTCGCTTCCTTTAATTCTACATATATTTCTTCGACTATATTATACAACATTTTTCATATATTGCCAAGATTATTTTTTCATTAGATTTTTTATATATTCAATTTCTTCCTCTACATTTAATCTCATAAATATAGGTTCACCTTTTTCAATTACCTTAACATTACTAATCTTGTTATATTCTTTAATCAATTCCCATGTTTTTAAATTCTCATCTTTAATTCCAAGTTGTCTAAATATGTTTTCTGCTGTATCATTCATAAATGGTTTAATTAAAATTGCTATTTTTCTTAAATTTTCTGTTAAATGATATATACAAGATTCCAATTTTTCTTTATTTTCCTCATTTTTTGCTAAAGCCCATGGCATTGTTTCATCTATATATTTATTAGTTCTTGAAATCAACATCCATATTTCTTGCAATGCATTTGATATTTCATATTCTTTCATCTTTTCTTCAAAGTTTTTAATCTCTACATTTGTAAAGTCTTCCAACTCTTTGTCAATTTCATTCGGTGTTCCATTATAAAGTGGAACATTACCATCAAAATATTTATTTATCATAGATATAGTTCTATTTAAAAGATTGCTTAAATCATTACATAAATCAAAATTATATCTTTCAACAAATTCCTCTGGTGTAAATAAACCATCCTGTGATACGGGAACTTCTTTTAATAAAAAATATCTTGTTGCATCTAAACCATATCTATCAATTAAAGTTTCAGGATAAATTACATTTCCTTTAGATTTAGACATTTTTCCATCTTTCATCATAATCCAGTTATGAACTAATATTGTTTTTGGCAAAGGTAAATCTAATGCCATTAAGAATATTGGCCAATAAATCAAATGAAATCTTGCTATATCTTTACCAACCACTTGTAAATCTGCAGGCCAATACTTTTTGAATTTAGAATCATCTTCTGACATATATCCAAGAGCTGTTAAATAATTTGTTAAAGCATCAACCCATACATATATAACATGTTTAGGATCTTTTAAAACTTTTATTCCCCAATCAAAAGATGTTCTTGTTACACATAAATCCTCTAATCCTGGTTTTATAAAATTATTTATCATTTCATTTTTTCTATATGCAGGTTTTATAAAATCTGGATGTTCATCATAATATTTTAATAATCTATCAGCATATTTTTTCATATTAAAGAAATATGCTTCTTCTTTCATCAATCTTACTTCTCTTCCACAATCAGGACATTTTTTATCTACTAATTGTGTTTCTGTAAAAAAAGTTTCACAAGGTACACAGTACCATCCTTCATATTCCCCTTTATATATATCTCCCTGTTCCATAAATTTATTAAATATTTTTTGAACTATTTTTTCGTGTCTCTCTTCTGTTGTTTGAATAAAATCATCATACTTAATATCCATTTTACTCCATAAATCTTTAGCGATTTTAGCTATTTCATCTACATATTCTTTCGGGCTTTTACCAACCTCTTCAGCTTTTTCCTGAATTTTTTGTCCATGTTCATCGGTTCCTGTTAAAAGATACGTATCTTCTCCTTTTAAACCATGGTATCTTTTTATGCTATCTGCCAAAACCTCTGTATATGCAGTACCTATATGATATCTTCCACTTGGATAATAAATTGGGGTTGTTATATAAAATTTTTTGCACATTTTTTATTTTCTCCTTTCTTCAACCAAAAGGTCCGTCCCTCTGGTTTTTTCAACCAAAGGGACGGACCTTTTGGTTGAACCTTTTATTTTTAATTTATCTTAAATATCTTAAATGTTTCTACAATTACAATTGGTGCTAATATTAAACAAATTAGTTCTATAATATTTTGTGTTGGTAATATTGGTATACTAAATATAGTTCTTAATGTTGGTATCGCTAATATTATAAACACAAGGACTGCTGATATTGCAATTGCTCCTACCAATTTCATATTGTTAAATACTTTGGTTTTAAATATAGATTTTTTATTATTTCTTACATTAAATATATGAACTAATTCTGAAAGTGCTAGTGTTATAAATGCCATTGTTCTTCCTACTTCTATTTTTGATTCATCAAGAGTTAAACCATTTATGGCTTCGTTTGTTGTTGCTAATCCTATTACAAATGCAGATAATGTAAGTAGTCCTATCATAAAGCCTTGATATACAACTCTCCAAGTCATTTCTTTTGTAAATACACCTTGAGTCGATTTAATTGGTTTTCTTTTCATTATATCTTCATTTGCTGGATCAAATGCTAATGCTAGTGCAGGTAAAGAGTCTGTAACTAAATTTATCCACAATATATGTATTGGTAGTAATATTTCTAAGTGTGTTGTATCTGTAATTCCAAACCATTTAGCAAATAATGGTGATAGTAAGGTGGCTAAAAATAAAACAACTACCTCTCCTACATTACTTGATAACAAAAATTGTATTGCTTTTAATATATTGTCATATATTCTTCTTCCCTCTTCGACTGCTGATACAATTGTTGCAAAATTATCATCTGTTAAAATAACATCTGCAGCTTCTTTTGCAACATCAGTTCCTACTATTCCCATTGCACATCCTATATCTGCAGTTTTTAGTGCTGGGCTATCATTTACTCCATCTCCGGTCATTGCTACAACTTCACCATTTTTTTGCCATGCTCTCACAATTCGAACTTTGTGCTCTGGAGATACTCTAGCATATACTGAATATTTTCTAACATTTTTTTCTAATTCTTCATCAGTCATTTGTTCTAATTCTAATCCTGTTATTGCTTCTTCATCTTTTTCCAATATTCCGAGTTTCTTTGCAATGGCTGTTGCAGTCACTTTATGATCTCCTGTAATCATAACTGTTTTTATTCCTGCAGTTTTACATTTTTCTACTGCTTTTTTTGCTTCTTCTCTTGCTGGATCTATCATTCCTACCATACCAATAAATATTAGGTCTTCTTCGATTTTTTTCATTTCCATATTATTTGGTATATGATCCATTTCTTTATATGCACAAGCTAGTACTCTTAATGCTTCTTGTGCCATTAATTCATTTTCTTGTTTGATTTTCTTTTTATAATCTTCTAAATCTGTTTTTATATTTCCATTTATTTGATATGAATTACATCTCACAAGTAATTCATCTATTCCACCTTTTGTGTATACTATATATTTTTCTCCAACTTTATTTACAGTTGTCATTAATTTTCTATCTGAATCAAAAGGAATTTCTTGTTCTCGTGGCCATCTATCATATATTGATGGATCAAAGTCTAATTTGAATGCCATGTCTACCAAAGCTGTTTCTGTTGGGTCACCAGTTAATTCTCCATTATTTGAAATTTTTGTGTCATTACATAACATATTTGCATAGACTAATTTTTTTAATTCTTCATCTATATCATTTTCTGATATTTTTGTTAAATCTTTCACATTATTATTCCAGAATATTTTTTCTACAGTCATTTTATTTTGAGTAAGTGTTCCTGTTTTGTCTGAACAAATAACTGTACTGCTTCCTAATGTTTCAACAGCTGGTAATCTTTTTACAATAGCGTTTTTCTTTACCATCTTTTGAACACCAATAGCTAAAACTATTGTTGATACAGCTACTAATCCTTCTGGTATAGCTGCAACAGCTAAACTTACAGCAGTCATAAACATATTCATTGGTTCTTTACCTTGAATTAATCCAATAATAAATATAAATGCACAAATTGCTAAAGCAACAATTCCAAGTGTTTTTCCTAATTTATTTAATCTATCTTGAAGAGGTGTTATTTGTTCTTCAACATTTTCTAGCATTCCTGCTATTTTTCCTACTTCTGTTTCCATTCCAGTTTCAACAACAATGCCTTTTCCTCTACCATAAGTAACTAAGCTAGAAGAAAATAACATATTTGTTCTGTCACCTAAACTTATTTCAGTATCATCAATTTTTTCTATAAACTTTTCAACAGGAACAGATTCACCTGTTAGAGATGCTTCTTGTGATTTTAAATTAACTGCTTCTATAATTCTTAAATCTGCTGGTATATAATCTCCTGTATCTAAAACAACTATATCCCCTGGTACTAGCTCTTTTGCAGGAACCACTATAAGTGTACCCCCTCTAATAACTTTTGATGCATGGTCTGTTAATTTTTTTAATGCTTCTAATGATTTTTCTGCTTTTGCTTCTTGAGTTACGCCTATAATTGCATTAACAATTATAACAATTAATATGATAATTGTATCTGTAATTCCTTCTCCTTCTGATACCCCTACTACTCCAGAAACTATTGCTGCAATTATCAAAACTATGATAGAAAAATCCTTAAACTGTTCTAAAAACTTAATTATTAAAGATTTCTTCTTTTTAGTTTTCAATTCATTAAAACCAACCTTTTCTTGTCTTTTTTTGATTTCTTCTGTACTTAGTCCATTTGATATATTTGTTTCTAATTCATTTTCAACCTCTTCTATACTATAATTAAACCAATTCATTTTATTTTACCTCCAATATCATTTTAGTGACAAAATACTTTGTTATATTTTATCTATGTTTAAAATAAATCTTTATAATTTAAAAAAGACTTTTAAAAGAAACGGTTCTGTTCCTTTTTAAAGTCTTCATATTGGTGACCCCTACGGGAATCGAACCCATGATTCCACCTTGAGAGGGTGGCGTCTTAACCGCTTGACCAAGGGGCCAAATATATTACTATATATTTATACCACTTTTTTATTATTTAGTCAAGGTTTAACAACTCTTTTATTCTAGTATTTTGTTTTGTTAAATACAAATATCCAATTAATGCTTCAAATGCTGTTGCATACATATATGTTTGTACATCACAATTTTTAGGTAAATGATGATTTTCTGTATTTCTACCTCTTCTTACAATATCTTTTTCTTCTTGTGTTAGGTTATTTTGAATCTTTTTTAAAAGTTCTGCTTGTGCAGATGCTTTAACATATTTTATTGTCTCTATATGTAACTTATGAGGTTTGAGTTTTGTTTCATTTATTAATTTTGTTCTTACATACAATTCATATACAGAATCTCCAACATAAGCCCATGTTAATGGTGACAACATATTTACTTCTTGTTCATTTTTTTCTATATTTATAATATCTTCCAATTTATTCTCCTTTTTGCTCTATTGTAATTTTTCCTAATCTTCCATTTTTAAATTCATCTAGTATTATCCTTGCTGTTTTCTCTTCATCTATATTTCCACCTGATACTATGCATCCTCTTTTTCTTCCTATTTCAAGCATTATCTCATATATGTTAAAATTTTCTGGTTGTTCTTGATTTAGTGTTTGCTCAATATATTCTGGTGTTAAACCGTATCTTTCACAAATATTCTTTCTGTAATT
The DNA here is from genome assembly GCA_946548575.1 of uncultured Clostridium sp. Lineage (GTDB taxonomy): Bacteria > Bacillota > Clostridia > TANB77 > CAG-508 > CAG-269. The sequence continues at coordinate 86,843 of CAMNPT010000001.1, forward strand.
TTCTAATAAAAATTTTAACAATTGATATGCTATTTCTGTTCTTTGTAATATATTTTCTTTTATGGTTCCTGTAAAAGCTAGATTTAAACCTACTTCTTCACTTTCAAACTTTGGCCATAATATTCCTGGTGTATCTAATAATTCTATTTTCTCATTTATTCTTATCCATTGTTTTTGTTTTGTTACACCTGGTCTATTTCCAACTTCTGCTGTTGTTCTTTTTGAAATACGATTAATAAAAGATGATTTTCCTACATTTGGTATTCCAAGAACCATTGCTCTAATTTTTCTTCCTTTACGACCTTTATCTGATTGTTTTTGCATATCATCTTCCATTATTTTTTCTATTTCTAAAATACATTTATCTATTCCTTTTCCAGAATTTGAATCTACTAAAACTGCTGATATTCCATGTTTATAGAAATAATCTATCCATTTTGAATTTTGTCTTTCATCTGCTAAATCACTTTTGTTTAATACAATTACTCTTTTTTTATTTTTAGTTAAATTTAATATATCTGGATTTCTGCTTGATATTGGTATTCTTGCGTCTAATAACTCTATTATAATATCTACTATTTTTAAATCTTGTTCTATTTGTCTTCTAGTTTTTGCCATATGTCCTGGATACCAGTTAAGGTTGATTTTGTGATAACCATTATCTTCAATTCTACTCATTTTTTTCACTTCCTATCTATATTTCATAATAATATATGTTTTCAGGTAGACTTAATCTTTTATATATTCCGTCTTTAATATATTTTCCACCAATATGTTTATAAAACTCATTAGATGGGTTTCCTTTAAGACATGCTATAATCATCTTGTCACATCTTAATTCTTTTAGTTCTCTTATCGCTTCTTCTACTAATCGTCTTCCAAATCCATTTCCTTTATATTTTTTTATTATATATAAAGCAAAAATTTCTCCACAGTTTTTAAATTGTTCATCCTCAGATACTCCAAAATTCACAAATCCAACAACTTCATTATCTATTTCTAAAACAAATTGATGATTGTTATTTACATCAAATTTCTCATATGAAATTTGAGCTCTTTCATTTTCATTATTTTTTAATTCTTCTAAAAACCAATCTGGAACAATACCCTTATATGTTTCATTCCAAGCTATTGTTACAACATGAGCTACATCTTTGCAATCTTTCTGTTCTCTTTTTCTTATTAAATAGTTCATATAACTTCTCCTTTACTTGAATTTTATATTTACTTCTCCGTTTTGAGATATGATTATACTATCTATGTTTTTTAATAAAATATCTCTTGTTAACGTATCAGTTTTACTTCTTTTAAATTTTCTATTTAATTCATTCAACACAACTTCAGTTAATTTATCTTTTCTAATTGAATGGCTTGTACAAGAACCATTTCTTACATAAGATGTACAATGATAATATTCATAATTCTTTACTTTTCTTAATGTAAATGAACTTCCACAATTTGCACACTTTAAAAAGCTATAAAATAAATCTTTTTCCTTATTATTTCTAGCAGCTTTATTTTTGTTTAGTATTTCTTGTACTTGAGCAAACTTTTCTTTTGATATAATTGGCTTGTGATGATTTTCAGTTATTATCCATTCATCTTTATTTGTTGTAATTAGTTTATGAGTGCGATAATTTTCTACCTTCTTCTTTCCTTGAATTAAATCTCCTGTGTATACTCTATTTTGAAGTATTACATTAATCATTTTTACATTCCACTTTTTGTCTACTTGTATATTGTTATTTTTTGTTTTATATAAAGCAGGTGTTAAAACATTTTTCTTATTTAATTCATTAGCGATTTCATTTGCTGTTTTTCCTTCTATTATATCATTAAATATTTTAATAACATTCTTCGATGCTTCTTCATCTATTATTAATTTATGTTTATCTTTTGGATTTTTTAAATATCCATATGTAGCAAAAGTTCCAATAAACTCTCCATTTAATCTTTTAGTTAGCAATGCACTTTTAACCTTTTTAGAAATATCTTTTGCATAGGCATCGTTTAATAAATTCTTAAAAGGAACAATAAGGTTGTCCATTGAATCCGGATTTTCAAAACTATCTATATTTTCTATTACTGATATAAATCTAATATTTAATGCAGGAAAGATATTTTCAAAATACATGTCCGCTTCTATGTGACTTCTTGCAAATCTAGATAAATCTTTTACAATTATACAATTAAACTTTTTATTTTTCATATCTTGTAATAGTCTTCTAAATCCTGGTCTATTAAAATTAGTACCACTATACCCATCATCAATATAGTAATCTACTAATTGTAAATCACTTTTATTAACAATATATTGTTCTATTAATTCTCTTTGATTAACTATACTATTTGATTCCATATTTTCATTATCTTCTTTTGACAATCTTAAATATGCTGCTACATTCCAATTTGATATTTTAATCACTCCTATAATTTTAATATAAACATATAATGTCGTATACCTCAATCAGCCTTAAACCTATAGTTTACTTTTTCAGTCATTATTCTAATAAAATGAGTAACTAATAATTTTATTTTTTAAAATGTTTATTCATTAGTTTTTCTATTAACTCTTCTTTTAATTTCTCATTTTCAGTATTTTCCACTAATTTAATTATTTTTTCTTCATTTTCATGGTAAGATAAATCTTTAAAATAATTTTGTTTATTTTCATTTGATTTGTTAAATATGTATAAAATTGTAGCAGATAATAAATCTATAAAACAACCACAAATTGTTCCAGCGACCAATGTTTCTGTAATTTTTAATGCATAAATAACAAAACTCGCTATTATTAATAAAATTCCAACCCATATCATCCAGATAGCATTTTTTACTATCATTTTATTTTGTTGTATTTCTTCTTTATGATACTCTTCCGAACTTAGTTTAGGTGAGCCTTTTATTTTTACCCTATTGCTTTCTTTGGTTAATTTATTGTTATCCGATATTTCAAATTTATTTTGTTTCGCCATTATCTTCCTCACTTTTTATTTCGTTTTCAAGATCATCTAAACATCCTAATATAAGTCCATTTATAAAAACTGTATTTCCACAATTTCTACATGATACGGGTATTAATGGTTGAAATTTTCCTCCTAATTTCATTTCCTTTTTTTCTCCAACTTCTATCGGTGTAACAATTGAAGTATCCACTGTCCATTCCGCTGATTGGCAATATGGACAATTAACTCCTTTCCATTTTTCATTTAATTTTTTTAATAATATTTCATTATTTATTTTCATAAGCCTCTCCTTATCATTTATTGAATTTTATTTTTTAATTTTATAAACACTAAATTATTTTATCCATTCTTCTTTTAATAATCCAGTTATATATTCATCTTCATAGTTACCTGTTGCTTGTGATATAATTTTTTTTCTTCTTATACCTTCATCTTTGTATCCAAACCTTAATTGCATTTTGTGTGATTTTTCATTTTCTTTAAAGTAACCATTTTCCAATCTTCTAAGTCCAAGTTCTTCAAAAGCATATTTAATTCTCGCCCCAAATGCTTCTGTTCCATAACCTTTTCCTTGATATTTTTCGTTTAACCAAATCCCACCACCTGCTGTACCATGTACATTGCTTATATTAGTTAATTGAGTCCCACCTATTACCTTGTTTTCTTCTTTTAGAACAATAGCAAAGTTATATAAATTGTTTTCAATAGATTTAGTTATAAAACTTTTAGCATCTTCTTCTGTATATGGATATGGTACTTGTGCTAGCCACTTTGTTACATTTAAGTTATTTAATCCTTCAACTACATCATTAACATCATCTAATCTCCATTTTCTTAATATTAATCTATCTGTTTCTATTATTATATCTTCATTCATCTTTTTTTACCTTCTTTATCTCCGATTTGTTTTTGTTCATCTATGTACTTATAGTTTAAACTATTACTTTTAGATATAGCAGACTTTTTAGTTTCTTTTTCGTATAAGTCTTTTGCTCCTTTTGCAACTCCTCCACCACGCTTAGCTACATTCAAGTTTTCTTTTAATCCCTGTGGATGCTCTTCTCTTGCTATATCTCTTGTTGCAATCTCACCTATATTAGTAAGTGCCACTTCTATATCTGTCATATTATCTCTTAAAGATTCCTTCCTAAGGCCTTTTAATTTTTTATATTCGCTAGCCTTCATTCCAGACCAACCTTTGTATATTTCATTTGTTAAAAGTGCATATTCAATTGGCTTAGTTATTCCTCCCTCTTTCCAAACATCAGTAAGTTTAAATCTATCTACAATACCATTTAATCTTGCTTTTATCCATTCATCACTATATCCTTTATTACGATAATATTGTACGGCTCTATTAACTGCAATTTCTGGATCAAATACTTCATCAATTCTCTCACTACCTAAATTTGCAAGCCAAACTTTAAAAGGTTCTGCTTTGCTACTTGGAACAGATTCAATAAGTCTAAAAATATCACGAGTTGTCATTGCATCTCTTAAACGCATTTTTCCGTCTGGAGCTAACATTTTCAACTGACTACAATTTGTAGTCACTTCACTACCTTCTTTTTTTAATCTATTTTTTAAAACAGACCAATATTTTCTTGGTTTAGGACTATCTGTTAAAGCATTTATAACATCCACAACACTAAAAAAATATTCTTCTTTTTCACTATCCCATACACTTCTAATTTCTTTATCTTCAAATAAATTTGAAATCGTTTCTATTTTGTTATTATCCATAAAATTCCTCCTTTCTAATTTATTTATTACGCATATCCCGTCGAATTCGACGGATTTAGTATTAATCTTCAATCATATCTATCATTCTCATATGATATCCATTTCTTTCATAAAATTTTATTGCATTTTCATTATATCCAAATACTGCAATCATTATTTTTTCACAGCCAATACTCTTTAAATAATCTCTCATACTTTCTAATAGTTTTTCACCTATATGCTTACCTCTGTATTCTTTTGAAACTACCAATTCTGTTATTCTTCCTCTTTTAGGTGCTTTAAAATCGAACCTAATTTCTTCATCGTTATTTACTATTCCAACTACTAGTCCAACAATTTTTTCATTTTCTTTAAATAGTAATATTTTTCCATTACATTTTTTAACCTCTTCAATAGTTTTTTCAAAGTATTTTTCTCTATAATCATCTCCAACAATATTATATCCTTCTTTGTCAATATCTGATAAATATTGTTGCAATTCTAGTAATAAATCTTTTATTTGTTCATTATAGTTTGGACTATATTCTATTATCATTATAATAAATCCTTTCCTTTTCGTTTTTTAATCCATCGAATTCGACGGGATATTATCTATTTATATCAAATCACGAAAGATGTTAAGTTTATTAAGTGTTCATTTTTGAACACTTTTAGGAAGTTTTGCATTTGCCCATTCTTCACAGTTGATGTTTGTACTTGGCAACTTTTCTTTTTTATCTTCCATATTACTCACTTTCCTTTTTATTTCTATTATCAATTTGTTTTTGTTCATCTATGTACTCATAATTTAAACTATTGCTTTTAGATATAGCAGATTTTTTTGTTTCTTTTTCATACAAATCTTTTGCTCCTTTTGCAACTCCTCCACCACGCTTAGCAACATTTAAATTTTCTTTTAATCCCTGTGGATGTTCTTCTCTTGCTATATCTCTTGTTGCAATTTCTCCTATATTTGTGAGAGCGACTTCTATATCTGTCATATTATCTCTTAATGATTCTTTTCTAAGTCCTTTTAGTTTCTTATATTCGCTAGCCTTCATTCCAGACCAACCTTTATATATTTCATTTGTCAAAAGCGCATATTCATAATTATTTGTAATACCATTTTCTTTCCAAGTATCTGTCAATTTCTTTCTATTTAATATTCCATTTAATCTTTCTGAAATCCATTTATCACTATATCCTCTGTTTCTGTAATAATCTATCGCACGATTAACCGCTATCTCTGGATCGAATACTTCATCTACTCTCTCTTTTCCAAGTGACGCTAACCACATTTTAAATGGTTCCGCTTTCGGAGATGAAACTGATTCAATAAGTCTAAAAATACCTTTTGTATCCAAAGTGTCTGTTTCTCTCATTTTTCCATCTTGTGCTTTCATTTTCAACTGCACGATATTTTCGTGCAGTTCACTTCCTTCAGATTTTAACTTTCTTTTTAAATCACTCCAATAATTTCTTGGAATATTACTATCTGTTAATGCACTTATAACATCTACGACACTAAAAAAATATTCTTCTTTTTCAGAATCCCATACACTTCTAATTTCCTTATCTTCAAAGAGATTTGAAATCGTTTCTATTTTGTTATTATCCATAAAATTCCTCCTTTCTAATTTATTCATTACGCATATCCCGTCGAATTCGACAGATTTATATTAATATCAAACATTCTTTCTCTAATTTTGTTTTCAAAGGTCTCGGATTCGATACCTTTAAAATTTATATTACGTTTTTATCTATCCAATTTAAAAAATCTTTACTTGCATTTTTTATTTCATAATATGATATTTCTGCAACTTCATAGTCATGTATTTGTTTAATTTCATTTTCTATTTCTTTCTTATCACAAAGTGTTGTTGCCATAATAAATTTATCCATTATAATTACCTCTCAATTTTTCTATTAAAATTTTTGCATCACAATATGTTTTTGATTCTTCTCCATATCTATTTTTTATATCTTCTAATCTTTTATCATATCCCACATCATTACCATATTTATCAATTTGCATATCTGCTTTATTTAATATTTCCAAAAATAATGATGTATATTCTGAATTTATATCTCCATGATAATAAACTTCTTTCCAATATTTATAATTATTTCTTTTTAGTATATCTCCACCTATATGTGCGTGTTTTAAATTATCTCCATATTCATCATATCCAATATCATGATTAAATCCTAACACAAGTAAATCTTGTAATTCAAATTCATTCAAATTATATCTTCTTCCAATTTCTATCATTTTTCTTGCAACTGCTATTGAATGTTTTAGTCTATCTTCATCCATATATTCTCTCCAATATTATATTTTCATCAAAATATGTAATATATTTAAAGCAATAATGTCTGTATTTTCAATGTTTTTAGGAAGTTTTTCATAAATCCGTCTCTCCCAGTTGATGTTTGTTTTATTCTCCTCCATCTATATCACTTCCTCATTTTTACAATTCAATACTTTCTATATTCTAACATAAAAACAAGTGATTTTCAAATAATCACTTGCTTTTCATGATTTTTAACCTTTATATCCTCTTAAAAAACTATCTAATTCTTTTTCATTATTAAAAATGTTTTCAAATATATTATATAAAGTATCTGTTGCCTCATATTCACCGATAGCATAGCATTTTTTTCCTAATCCGTATGCTATTCCTGATTCTATATGTGCGGCTTTTCCAGCTGGTAATACTAGTAATAAATTTCTAGAACTCTTTTCCCCTTCTAAATCTTGATTAAACAAATTTAAAACAACATCACTTTTTAGTCCTAAGGATTCAAATTCTGCTTGTTTTTCTTCCGGAGTTTGATTTTCATTACCATATCCCCAACTGTCTTCATTTTTTAAGAAACAATAATAAGAAATATTATATTTATCAAATATATCACATATTTTTAAAATATTTTCCTTATTTCTAGCTCTTCCTGCTATAAAAAATTCGTATTTTTCCATAATCTTTTCCTCCATAAATAATTTTTAATTTCTATTCAGAATTTCACAGTTATACAATTAAATATAAGTAGTTTTACATCAAATACGAAAAAATCTCGATGTAAAAAATTGAATGTTTTCAATAGTTTCAAGGAACTTTCTATAAATCGTTTTATCGCAGTTAATACTTGTACTTGCACAACTTTTTTCATTATTCATTTTATTCACCTTATTTCCTTTTAAACTCTATTTTTATTTGCACCAATACGTTCAATATATTTTTTCAGATTCTATTCCTAAATTCATATTTGTTTTCACTTCATAATTTTAAAAAAAATATAGAATATATGTATTTTTATTCTATATTTTATCCTATACTTTATTCTATACTTTGTCAATATTTTGTTAAAACAAATGTCATAAATCCATTTTATAATGTCCTATAATTATTTTTGTCAGCTCTATCATCTAATTTTCTATCAAATTGCTCATTTGCATAAAACCAATCAGTTTTTTTATCTTTTGGGTGTGCTTTTCTTCCTTTATCTGCTAACATATCAAACAAAACTGCAATTGGTATAATCATTCCAATTACTGACATAAATAAATTAAGATAAGTTCCTATTAAGTCTACATCACCTTCAACTGCAGCTAATAAAACTTGAACATTATTATATATATCTACTCCAAAATACATTCCATAAGCTAGTAGATAAATTAAAGCTCCTACTAATTTTCTTTTTACTACTAAAACCATACATGCTAATGTAACAAATAGTAATCCTATTTCCATTTCTAAATTTAATGGTGTTATTGCAAATTCCATATTCATTTGTGCAGTTACTGCTACCATTATTCTAGAAGCCCAAAATAATATCATAAACATAACTAATAAATAAGTTGAGAAATTTTTCATTTGTTTTACCTCCATTTCAATATGTATAAAGGTGAAGTTTTATCTCCACCTTTATTAGTATTTTTATTCTTTTTATTAATCTACAAAGTCAAAATCATCTTTAAATTTTTCTTTAAATATTTCAAATACTTTATTTAGTATTTCTTCATCTTCAATACTAACATAAGATTCTTCTTCAACATTGTCACCTTCAATGTCTTCAATTTTTAGTATAACTACCTCTCCTTCTTCTTCCTCTCCTTCTTTTGTAATAGGTAATAATACTACATATTCTTCGTCATCTAATTCAATAAGATCTAAAAATTCAAATTGTACTTCATTTCCATCCTCATCATTCAATACTACAATATTGTTTAAATCCTCGCTTTCGTAATTTTCATCCATAATTTTTTCTCCTTTCATTTTTTTATATTATTTATTTTTTATATAATATAGTATTTTTAATTATTTTGTAATGTATTTTTTTGTTTATTTAAATATGTTTCTAAAATATATACTGCAGATATAGTATCTACTATATTTTTCTTTTTATTCTTATTAATATTTAAAAAGTTCATTGTTTTATGTGCTTCAACAGTTGTTAATCTTTCATCCATAGTTTCAATTTTTATTTTATTATATTTACATTTTAATTTATGAATAAATTGTTCTGTAATTTCTACTCTTTTTGATATTGTTCCATTCATATTTAAAGGTTTACCAACTACAATTGTTTCTACCTCATATTTTTGTAAAATTTCGTCTAATCTGCGTAAAACTATTTTATCAGAACCATTTCTATTTATAGTTTCTAATCCTTGTGCTGTAATATTCAACTCATCTGTTATAGCAACTCCAACTCGACTATCACCATAATCAATTCCTAATATTCTCATTTCTATTCTTCAATTCCTATATATTTTTTTACCATTTTTTCTAGTAATTCATCTCTTTCTATTGTTCTTATTTTGTTTCTTGCATCATTATGGCTAGTTATATAAGTTGGGTCTCCTGATAATATATATCCAACAATTTGATTAATTGGATTATATCCTTTTTCAACTAAAGCATCATATACTTCTTTTAGAATTTCCTGACATTTTTCATTTTCCTCTCTGTCAACTTTAAAACGCATAGTTTTATCAAATTCCATACTATTTCACTCCTCTTTTAACCAAAATGAACACATCTTAATTGGTTTTATTTTTATATATTTGTAATATCACTTTCAGATATCTCTGCATTGTCTAAATATTCTTCTAGCTTCTTCAATATTTCCTCTAATCCAGTACCTTTGTAATATGATGATATAACAAAATTTAATCTTGGTACTGCAATTTCTTTTAAATCTTTTTCTGTTTTCTTTTTTATCCTTACACCTAGATTATATTGTTCTATTTCCTCTGCTGTTAAACTAATTTTCATCCCTTCAATATTTGTTTTTATATCATTTAAGAAATCTCCTACACCTTCTGTTTCAACTCCAGAAAATGCAATTACAAATTTTGGTCCCATATATCTAACAAATACATATTCATCAGATAAACTTGTTTTTACATATTCACTTATTTCTTTAATTACTTTGTTTCCTAGCTCTCTAGAGAAATTATTATTTATTTGTTGTATGTTTGTTATTTTAAACATACATATTGTAGATACCGTATACTGGTCAATGACTTTTTTTCCTTCACCATATAAATATTCTTCTGAATATAAACCTGTAAATAGGTCCTTTCTAACAATTGACTCTAATGTTTTTTGATGTACTACTGTTTTTAATACAGATACAATATTTTCTTTAATAACTTCTAAAACCGTTATATCCACATTATCAAAATCGTGAGGTGTTCCACTTTCCATAATCCAGTATCCAATATATACATTATCTATATATAAAGGAAAGAACACTGCTGATTTAGCTCTTCCAAATTCCATTTTTTGATATGGAAGTCTTTCACTTTCACTATTTACAGTTACATATTTAGGTGTTGCTGTTTCTATACTGTCTTTAAACATTTCAAGTTCATGTAACCCTTTTAATGAGTTCCAGTGCTTTTCATCTACATTAGATGCCTTTATTTCATATTCTGCACCATTAAATACCACTATAGTTGAATATTTTATTTCATATCTTTCTATTAAAACATCATTAATTTTTTTAATTTTTTCATCAACCGTAGATGTTTCACCAATAGCATTTATAAAATCTTGGACAACTGATAGATTTGTTATTTGTTGATTTGTATTTCGTAATTTTTGTATATTTCTGTGAATTTTTATATTATATATAACTAATCCTAATATAATTAAAACTAGTATTACAACTACTGCTATTATCACCTATGTTTACCCCCTTTTGTTTTTATTAATAGTTTCTCTTCATTTGGTTTAATGTATTATTCATATTTGGTGAAAAAACATTACTATCATTTCCATAATTTTTTGCTGAAGGTGGTCTATATGTGTTTGTTGATACAGAATAAACCATATTTCCTAATTCTTTTAATTTTTGCATAAATGATTTTGTATAACCTTTTAAAGTAATTTTACATTCAATTATTCCCTCTAAATAGTTAACATATGTATCATATTCAAATGGAATTGATATATATTTAATTAGACTTTTGTCAAATATTTTTTTCATAAATGACATAGATGGATCATTATAATACGCCATACCACCAATAATTGTTTTATCTTTAATTCCTTTGATTTTTACATTTTTATTTAGTATAACTCTTAATTTCTTTTCGTCAATAACTCCTTTTGATTTTATTTCATTCAAAAATGCTGTTAAAGGTTGTATTGTTAAGATATCTGTTGATTGAACTAAATAAATTTCTTGAGCTTGTTCAAAATATCTAATTGGCGTATTAAAGTCAGTATCTATTAAAATTAACGAATGATTTTTTAATAGTGTTTCTAAAACCTTATCACAATTATTTATTCCTTTTCCTTCATTTGGTAGTGATGTATATACTGTAAGATTTTGATGTACTTTTATACCTGTAGCCTTTCCAGCAGCAAGTCCTTCTATACTTTGAGTTGCTATTTGTCTTAATTCCTCTTCATTTTTTGTATATATATAATATGAATTTCTATTTTGAGTTGTATCTAATATAGCTGTATTTACTCCTGCAGTTGATAACATTTCTGCTATATTGTTTACAATAAATGAAGTACCATTTTTACTTGTTCCAGTAAATACTGCAATTTTCTTGTCAGCAGATAATAAATTTGACAAATCAATTGTTTCCATTTCTTCTTGTTCTGTTGAATCATATGAATTATTTTGATAATTATTTTGATAATCGTTTTGATAATTATTGTATTGATTATATTGATTTTGTGGTTCATCATATGAATTACGTGTATTATTTGAATTTAATCCTGGTAAAATATCTTCTTCTGGCTCTTCATCAATTGTGTTAAATCCAGGTAATATTGTTTCAGGTTCATTATAAACTTGTCTAACTTGTTTTGGTTTATCATAAACCTGTTTTGGCTCATCATAAACCTGCTCACCATAGTTTTCTTCATCAAATCCAGGCAATAATACTTCTGGTTCGTCATCATCTTCTATAATAGGCTCTGCTATAACTTCTTGTTTAGGAATAGCATTTTTTCTAGGTCTTCCTCTTCCTCGTTTTACTGGTTCACTTTGTTGTTCTGTAGAAGGTTCTACAACTTTTTTTGGTCTTCCTCTTCCTCGTTTTACTGGTTGTTTTATTTGTGGTTCTTGTACTATTGGCTCTTCATATACAGGCTCATTTTCTAATTCTTCTACTTCTGGAATAATTTCTTGATTTTTTGGTTTTGTTTTTGAAAGCTTTTTATTACTATTCATATTTACAGATGAAGGTATAACTACTGGTTTTGACATTATTTTTTGTCTTGTTTTAGGTACTAATAATGTTTCACTTGGACCTAATTCTAACTCTTTTTTAGTTCTTCTTAATTCTGTTGCCACTTTATTATTATAAGACATTATTTGTTGATATTTTTGTGACTGTTCTTCTAAAACAGCTCTTACATTTAAAGGTAAAAATTTACATATAATTCTTAATTGTATATCATTATATTGTGTAGCAATATTGTCAAAACTTTCAACATATTTTGCTTCATTTTTTCCAAGACGCTTATAATGTGCTAGAATATTTTGTATTTCCATTTCACTAACATCATTTTCATTTTCACTATGATACCCTACATCATCTACATCTATTTTGTAATAACTTTTAGCTTCTTTTTTTGAACGTGGTCTTTTTATTAACCTACAAACTTCTTCTACACTTCTATCTGTTCCAATTATAGCATTATAAATTCCAATTCCAAATAATCTTACAAGCATTTCTTCAGATTTAGATCTTCTATCTGAACAAATTAAAATTATTGGAATATCATTTCCTTTTGTATTTGATGCTTCATCACTTATATTATCTAATTTATCAAATATAAATTTATCAATTTGATCATATTGATTATGTGTAAAAGCCTCTAAATCCTCACTTATTACTATTCTATCATAGCTTTTATCTTTTTGTAATTCTTTTAATATTGCATTAAAATAATAAACATTTTTGTAAGAAATTATTTGTTTATATTCTTTTTGATATTTCTTTACAATAGATTCTGATATCTCTTCATTATTTACAGCAAATAAAACTTTCATTTGTTACCCCCTTCCAAATTTTACAAACACCGCAAATGCTAGTGGCAATATTTGGCAAATAATTAGTATGGTTACAAAACTTACCATTAAAGCCATACCTTTTTCTAATGTATCTAATTTTCTGATACCTATTACATATTGATGAATAGCTCCTATGGCTATACCCAAAAAACAGAATGGTATACTATATACTCTCACAATATTTAATATATATGCTACTGTACCATAAACATCTGAACCATATTTTTCCTTATAATCATCAATCGATTTAGATGCATTTTCTTTTATTTCTATTATTCTACTTTCTGTTTTATCATCTATTGCTTTTGTATTAGTTGCAGCATTAACTTTATTTACAAATGAAAACATTACTATAAATATTGCTAATATTGTAACAATTACTATTGATTTCTTCATTTTATTGCCCCTTTCTTATTATACCTTTATATAATACAATAAATTGTAAAAAATATCAAGAATTTTTTACAATTTATTGTATAAATATTTCATAAAGTTATATACACCATTCGCCCAATTCTTGTCTGTTGCATATTTTTTGTTTACTCCAGATAAAGTCGCTCCATTGTAATATGTTCCAAGCGCCTTTTCACTTCCATAAATTGAAGTTCCTTTTGGATTTATATAATATTTTACAAATACTCTTGCTAGCAAATCTATACTTTCAGAATAATTTGAAAAACTATAAGCTCCATTATATGGATTAGAATCATAAGCTCCATATCCAAATAAATTATTTTTTTCTCTTGCAATTTTTGAAGTTCCCCAATTGCTTTCATGTATTCCTACACTTGCAACAAATATTCCATTTATATTATATTGTTTTTCTATGTAATAAAAAAATTCTGCATTATTTTCAAATATTTTGTTTTTATCTTTTGAGTCTGTTAAAATCTTTTTAAATTGTTCAATGCTTAAACCACTTGGTTTATTCAAAGCCATATCAAAACTTAATTTAGATGAATTATTTGGTTTTGATTCATTTTTATTTTCCTCATATTCACTACTTATATTAGTATGTGTTACATTATCTTTTTTCACATAACCTGTTATACCTTCAGTGTAGATTTTATACCAATCATTTTTTATTTCTATAACTTTCAATTCTTGTTTTTTTCTTAAAGTTGCTAATCTTTCTGAATTATCATTTGGTTCTATCATAACACTTAATCTATCTGAAGTTACATATACTATATCCCCTACTTTAATTTTATAAGTACTTGTATATTTACCTGTACCAATCTCAACTATTTTATCAACTGCTGCAATTGTTACTTTACTATTTATTTGATTTTCTGAAATTATTTCACCATTTTCATATATCCTTTTTTTGGTTATTTCTTGTTTTCCTTCCCTTCCTTCTTGTATAACCTGAATAACCCCTTTTGGTAATTCAGAATTTGTATTATATTTTGTAATATATTCTAATATTGTTTCTTCAACTATAAAATCTTCATTTTTTATACTTTTAGTATTATTTTCTATTATATAATCTATATCAATTTCTTTTGCTTTGCTCAACTTGAATTCATCCGTTTTTACTATATTGTTTTCTTTTGCATATACCTCATTTTTTTGAAAATAATGGTTATAAATTATAATACCATATAATATAATAATAACAGACGTAAATAAAATTATTATTTTTTTTATTGTAATCTTGATGTGTTTTTTTGTTTTATCTTTTGCTATCATATTATCACCTAGTATAATTCTACATTTTTCTTATATTTTTGTCAATGGAAATTCTTAAGTACTTGATTTTATTTAAATTTTATAATATTATATATATACTTTTATAAAAGATTGGAGACATTATGGACAAGAAAAAAATTATATTATCAATTATTATTGTTATTTTATTTATTATTTTATTATTCTTATCATATTTATTATTTAATAAATATGTTTTAAAGGCTAACTTTGAAAGTACTATTTTACCTTTTGCAAGCAAAAATGAAAATACAGTATTTGTAATAAATAAAATAACTTTATTTAGTAGTGCAGATAGTAAAAACAAAAATATTTCCAGTAGTAATTTTACTATAGAGAATTTATATCAATATACAGATATGGCATTATTTATAAAAAGTCCTTATGATGAAAATAATTTAGAAAATACTTATAAAAAGGTATATATAAATAATATAAAATTTGAAGAAGTTCCTGAAGCACGGAGAACCAAAATTGTATTATAAAAATATTAATAATTTTGCAAAAAGCGACATTATAGAAAACAATATTATTACTGACAAACTAGAATTTGAAGTAACTTCTGAAGATGAGGCAAATCTAGATAATCCAGTTTTATATAATAATTTAGCTAATCCCATCGTTTTAAGCTATGTGAATGAAAATATTAAATCTGATTACACACTTACAAATACATCTACTCCCATAACATATGATGGTTCTTTATTAAAAAAATGCAATATATTATTAAATACACTAAAATGTAAAATTTCATTCGACATTTTTATAGTAAATAATTTAGACCAAGAATTTAAAAGTAGTGTTTATATAGATATTCCTTTAGAAAATGGAGATAAAACATTATATGATGGTAATATAACATTAAAAAAAGATACCAACTTTATTTTTTATAGATACAAATAATAGGAGGATAAAATGAACAATAAACCAAATGTTGCAGAACAATTGAAAAAAAAATATCATAAAACTGTAGAAGTAACAAATTTTAAAGATATGTTATATCGTTCTGCTAACATATATCGCAGCAGAACAGCTTTTAAAAGAAAAAATAATGAAGGAAATATCGAAGTAATTACTTATGAACAATTTAAAAATGATGTAGTTTATATTGGAACAAGTTTAATAAATAAAGGGTTTCTAGGAAAGAAAATTGCTGTTATAGGTCAAAATACATATAACTGGTGCGTTTCATATATGGCAGCATCTATTGTTGGAATTGTTGTTCCTATTGATAAAGAATTACAGTCTCAGGATATTATCAACTTTATGAATGTTTCAAAAGCCTCATGTATTTTAGGAGATGAAAAAAATTTAGATAAAATTTTAAAAGATATAAAAGAATTGAAAAATAAAGATACATATTTTATCAAATTTAATAATGAATTTGATAAAATATTAGAGGAAGGCAAAAATCTTTATTTAAATGGTATTACAAATTTTGACGATATTATTATAAACCCTGATGAACTTAGAATTTTACTTTTTACTTCTGGAACTACTGGTAATGCTAAAGGTGTTTGTCTATCTCAAAGAAATATTTGTTCAAATATATTATCTATATATGGAATTGTAAAAGTTAGAAGAAATGATTTATTTTTCTCAGTTTTACCTTTACACCACACCTATGAATGTACAATAGGCTTCTTACTTCCTATTTATAGTGGTGCATCAATTTGCCATTGTGAAGGTTTAAGATATATTGTTCAAAATATGCAAGAATTTCATCCATCTGTTATTTTATGTGTCCCATTATTACTAGAAAAGATGCATAAAAATATTGTTAAAAACATGAATAAAACTTTGCCAGATAAATATAAAAAAGAACAAGATGAAAATCCATATAATGATCTTCCATTTTTTATAAAGAAAATTGTAAGAAACAAAGTAAAAAACACTTTGGGTGGAAGACTTCGCGTTTTTATTGTTGGTGCAGCTAGTGTAAATCCTAGTGTTGCTTCAGATTTTAGAAATATGAATTTAAATGTTTTACAAGGATATGGTTTAACAGAATGTTCTCCTTTAGTTGCAGGAAATACTGACTTTTTTCAAAGAGATGATAGTGGAGGTCTTCCTATTCCAAATGTTGAATATAAAATTTATAATCCAAATGATGAGGGTGTTGGAGAAATCATTGTTAAAGGACCTAATGTTATGCTGGGCTATTATGAAGATGAAGAAAAAACAAAGCAAACTATAATTGATGGTTGGTTTCATACAGGTGATCTTGGAAAAATTGATCAAGATGGTTATTTGTACATAACAGGAAGATGTAAAAGTGTTATTATTACTAAAAATGGTAAAAATATTTATCCAGAAGAATTAGAATATTATTTAAATGATAATCCATTGATTTCAGAATCTTTGGTTTTAGGTATACAAAAAGAAAATGATGATGAAACATATATAAATGCCCAAATTTATCCAAATATTGATGCAATTAGAGAAACTTTAAAAGGTTCTGTTCCTACAAAAGAGGAAATTCAGAGTCTTATTCAAGATGTTATTTCAAGTGTTAATACAAAGCTTCCTAATTATAAACATATTAAAGGATTTGTTATTAGAGATAAAGAATTTGAAAAAACTACAACTCAAAAATTAAAAAGATATGGAAACAATATGAAGATGGACAAATAATTGTCCATCTTCTTATCTTTCATTTTCATCTTTCATTTCTTTTTTATTTTGATTTTCTACATATTTTTCAATAGTTTGATTTAAAATTTCTAAAGCTTTTTTTCTATCTTCTTCTTTTAACTGACCCAAATTACTAAATATTGAGCAAGCTTGATCCATTTCTTCTTCAGAAAACTTTATAAATTGTTTTATTTCTGCAGAAATTTTATTTATTGTTTTAGGGCTCCTTCTATACAATAATTCAACTCTAAAATTATCTAAATTATTTTTCAAATCATAATCTTTCATTTTCTTTATGTTTTCACTTTGTTTTTTCTCATCATTTTTTACTAATTTAATTACATCATTTCTTACTGTTTCTTTAATTTGTTTAGGTGTCATTTGTATTAAATTATCTGATTCACTTCTTTCTATTTTTTCAAATTCATTTATTATATTATCAGAAAAATAATCAACATATTTAAACATAACTTTTGGTGGTATTATACTTGAAAAGTGAGATAAAAAGTTACTTCCATGTTGTATATAATTTAATGCACTTTGTCTAGAAACAACCTTTAATTTAGCTTTTGAAACATCTTCTGTATTAATTTTGCAAACTACTGCTTGTTTTATTTGTTTTTCAATTTCTGCATCATTTAATTTAAATTCTTTTCTTTTTTTAGTGTCAATATTACTATATACTTTTTCTAAGTTTGAAATAGTTTGTTCTTCTAATTTTTTTTCTTTTATTTTTTCTTCTTCAGACAACTTTTTTAATGCATCTTCTTTAAGGTCATCATCCTCTAATGTTTTTATCATTTCTTTAGGAAAACTAAAATTATCTTTCTCATGGATGTCATCCAAATATTTGTCTATAATACTTTTTTTCATATCATCTGAAAAACCATTAAATAATTTTAATACTTGCTGGTTACTAATTTGTTCATCTTGTTCTAACTTTTCAAAAGCATTAGAAATTGCAGTTTCCGAAACATCCATTTGTTCCATTTTTTCTCCTATACTTTCTAATACTTCCTCTTGTTTATCTGGATTATTTATATTTTTAACTGCTCCAATTGTTTCTTCTTTTATAATATCACTTGGCTTTACAATATTTTCATCTTCAATTTGTTCTATTTTTTCTTTCATAGTAGTTATTGTACTTTCTGGAATTTCGCTTATTCTATTTTTTGTATTAAACAATTGTAATATTTTATCTTTTATTCCCATAATATTTTCTCCTATCATTTATATATATTTTATATTATCACATTTATCTTTTCTTGTCTATTATTTTTCAAAAAAATAAACAGTCGATTTTTGACTGTTTTTACTTAATGGTGGCTTGAAGTGGAATCGAACCACTGACACGAGGATTTTCAGTCCTCTGCTCTACCAACTGAGCTATCAAGCCTTGTTAAAATATATGCATAAAAAAAATGGCGACCCGGAACGGGCTCGAACCGTCGACCTCTAGCGTGACAGGCTAGCGTTCTAACCAACTGAACTACCGGGCCATTTAAAAATGGTGGTCGCTACAGGGCTCGAACCTGTGACCCCCTGCTTGTAAGGCAGATGCTCTCCCAGCTGAGCTAAGCGACCGATTGTCCTTTCAACAGAATCAATTATACTAATTTTTCTTCAAGTTGTCAATACATTTTTTTAAATTTCTTTAAATATTTTTCCTAAACTTTCATTTATGACCAAAAATGCCCTATAATCATAAGGTGTTTTATCTCTATTTATTAAGACTAAATTATTTCCTCTAAAGTAGTTAATTAAACTACTTGCAGGATTTACAGTTAATGAAGTTCCTGCAACAATCATTAAATCTGCATTTATTATTGCTTTAATTGAATTTTCAATTATATCTCCATTTAATCCTTCTTCATATAAAACTACATCTGGTTTAATTATTCCACCACAACTACATTTTGGAATACTATCACTTCCTGTAAAAACATATTCTGCATCATAAAATTTATTACATTTCATACAGTAATTTCTTAAAACACTTCCATGTAGTTCCAATACATTTTTTGAGCCAGCTTTTTGATGTAATCCATCAATATTTTGAGTTATTACAGCTTTCAATTTTCCCTGTTGTTCTAATTCAGCCAATTTTATGTGAGTTATATTTGGTTCATATTTTAATGAATTCATTTTTTCTCTATAAAATTCATAAAATTCTTCTGTCTTATTCATAAAAAATGTATGGCTCAAAATTTCTTCAGGTGGATATTTATATTTTTGATTATATAAACCATCTTTACTTCGAAAGTCAGGGATACCACTTTCAGTAGATACCCCTGCTCCTCCAAAAAATACTATATTATTACTTTCTTGTATTAACTTTTTAAATTCATCAATTTTTTCTTTCAAATCTTTTACCTCTTACAATTCCATATCTTCTTTTTCTTTTTCAGCTTTTTTTCCTATAAAACTATCTAGTACTCTTTCATCACCGTAAGAATCTTTACCTTCAATAATACCATCTTCTAATTTATAATCAGATATAACACTTAATTTATACTTTTCTTCTTTAAACTTTTCTTGAAACTGTCTTAATCTTTCTTTTTGTTTATCAGAACATTTTCTTGGCATTGTAACTAATGCTGATTTATAATCTGGATAAGATGTTTCTGCTATCGTTATATGTCCTTCATTTGCTAACAAAAAAAGTAAAACATTTATATCTCTACTTTGAGCATATCTTTGTATATTAGCACTATCTTTAAAATGTGTTTTTAAAAAATCATTCATATAAAGATAATGAGGAAAATTGTTTTTATTGTCTAATGTATCTTCTTCTTTTCTTTTTACAAATTCAATTTGTCCATCTTTATTTACTCCATCAACTTTTTTATCACCATATATTACAATAAATTTCGAATCACTTATTTTTAAATTTTCACCCATAACTTTTCTCCTATTTTTTTACTACAATATTATATATTTTACCAGGAACATATATCTCTTTAACAACTTGATTGTTTGAAAGTAGTTCTTTAACTTTAGAATTTTCTTTAATTTTTGCTAAAATTTCATCAGGTGTTTCATTTGCATTAACTGTAACACATACTTTTAATTTACCATTTACTTGAACTGGAATTTCTTTTGTTCCTCCAGACATTTCTTTTTCATTTATTTCTGGCCATTTTTCTTTATGAATTGATTTAGTATTTCCTAAACTTTCCCACAATTCTTCAGTAAAATGTGGTGCAAGTGGTGCTAATAATTTCAAATAAGTTTCTACAGTTTCGAATACTATTTTTTCATTTATTTTTTCATTTTCCCTATTATATTCATTAATTTTGTTAAGCAACTCCATACTTCTTGCTATTGCAGTATTGAATTGAAAGTTATTAATATCCTCTCCCATAGATTTAATAGTTAAGTTTTTAACTCTTAACAATTCTTTTTCTTTTGCCTCAATCTGATTATTTAAATCATTGTTTTTATATTGTTTTACTGTTTCTACTAACCTTTCTATTCTTGAGAAATATCTAGCCATTGATTCAATACCTTTTTCATCCCAAGGTCCACCTTGAATATATTCAAAACCAAACATTAAATACATTCTAAATACATCTGATCCATATTTATCAACATATTCATCTGGTGATACTGTATTACCTTTGCTTTTACTCATTTTATTTCCGTCTGGTCCAAGTATTAAACCTTGATGAATTAACCTTGTAAATGGTTCATCAAAATCTAAATATCCTAAATCTCTTAAAGCTTTTGTCATAAATCTTGCATATATTAGGTGCATTGCAGCATGTTCTTTTCCACCTATATAGCAATCTACTGGTAGCATTTTATTTATTATTTCTTTATCAAATGCTTTTTCTGAATTATGTGCTTCTGGATATCTTAAGAAATACCAAGACGAACATACAAATGTATCTAATGTATCAGCTTCTCTTGTAGCTTTACCACCACATTTTGGGCATGAACATTCCATAAATTCTTTAGATTTTTTTAGTGGTGATTCTCCATCTGGTTTAAACTCTACATCTTTTGGTAAAAATACTGGTAAATCTTTTTCAGGAACTGGAACAATTCCACATTTATCACAATAAATAATTGGAATTGGTGCTCCCCAATATCTTTGTCTAGAAATTAACCAATCTTTTAATCTATAATTTATTGTTTTATTTCCCTTAGAATCCTTTTTTAAATCTTCTGTTATTTTTTGAATAGCTTGAATAGATGTTAAATTGTTATATTTTCCGCTATTTACTAAAATACCTTTTTCTACAAAAGGTAATTCTACTTTTGTTCCATCTTCTGGCTCAATAACAGTTTTTATTGGAAGTTTATATTTAGTTGCAAATGCATAATCTCTTGCATCATGTGCTGGAACTGCCATAACTGCACCTGTTCCATATTCTTCTAAAACATAATCAGCAATCCAAACAGGTACTTTTTCTCCATTTACAGGATTTATAACATAAGCACCTGTAAATACTCCTGTTTTTGGTCTTTCAGTTGATAATCTATCAATTTCATTTAATTTAGCAGTTTCTTTTATATATTTATCAACATCTTCTTTATGCTCAGGAGTTGTTATTTTTTGAACCAATTCACTTTCTGGTGCAACAACAACATAAGTAACACCGTTAATTGTATCAAGTCTTGTTGTAAATACTTTGAATTCAAAATTTCCGTTTTCTCCTTTAAAAGTTGCTTCAGCTCCTTCAGATTTTCCAATCCAATTTATTTGAACTTTTTTAGTAGACTCAGGCCAATCCAACTTATTTAAGTCTTGCAATAATTCTTCTGCGTAATCTGTAATTTTGAAAAACCATTGTGCTAGTTTCTTCTTTTCTACTGCTGTACCACATCTTTCACATTCACCTTGTATAACTTGTTCATTTGCCAAAACTGTTTTACAGCTATCACACCAGTTAACAGGTGCCTCTTTTTTATATGCTAATCCCGCTTCATATAGTTTTAAAAATAGCCATTGAGTCCATTTATAGTAATCAGGCATACAAGTTTGTATAGAATAATCCCAGTCATAACTTCCGCCCATTTCTTCTAATTGTTTTTCCATTGTTTCTATATTTTTCAATGTAGATTTTTCAGGATGTATTCCTGTTTTTATTGCATAATTTTCTGCTGGTAACCCAAATGCATCAAATCCCATTGGATGAAAAACATTATATCCTTGCATCTTTTTTAATCTTGCAAAAGAGTCTGCTGGTGCATAATTAAACCAATGTCCTAAATGTAGTTTTGCTCCTGAAGGATATGAAAACATTTCCAAAGTATAGTATTTTTCTCCCTTTTCATTTGGAGAATATTTATATAAATTATCTTTTTTCCATTTCTCTTGCCACTTCTTATCAATCTCTTTTGAATATTTCATTTATCAATCATCTCCTTCAACTTTTATGAGTTTTATTATATCTCCAATTCCTTAATATGTCAATTATTTGTATGTTTTTTTAAAATGTTAAATAATTTTCAAATTTTAGTAAATAATATTATTATAAATTTTATTTTAGGAGTGTTTAATTATGGAAAATCAAAATTTAAATATCTTAGACGAGGTAAATAAAGGAGCAACAATGGGAATGGATGCAATTTCTTATGTTTCTGACAAGGTTACAGATGACAATTTTAAACATGTTTTAGATACAGAATATAAAAAGTACGAAAAAATTTCTGAAAGAGTAAATGATTTATATTCTAATTACAGTGATAAGGAACCTCATGAAACAAATGCTATGAATAAAATGATGACATGGTATGGAATTCAAATGAGAACCATGGCAGATGATACAACATCTAAATTATCTGAATTATTAATGCAAGGTACTAATATGGGAATTATTGAAGGTAGACGTTTATTAAATCAAAATCAAGATGCAGAACCTAGTGTTAAAAATATTTTAAATGATTTTGTTGTTATGCAAGAAGATAGTGTTGAAACCTTAAAAAAATATCTATAATTATAAAAGCACGGATTTTTTATATTTCCGCGCTTTTTTCATTTATATAAATTATTATTTCATTTACACATTTATCTAAATCATAATTTTCAAAAGTTTCTTTTTGTGTAATATTGCAAAGTTTTAAATTCTCTACAGAGAAATCTAAATTATCTGCTTTTAGTCTTCTTTCAACTTCTGCAAAATTCGGATTTTTCTGTTCTTTTTCTCTTTCTATTGCTCTTTTTCTTCTTTCTTGTTCATCAATAACAATATATATTGGTATTACATTTGTTTCTTTATTATTATCATAGTATTTTTTTATTTTAAGATATGATTCTAAAGTTCCAACAGTTAAAATATTTCCTTTTTGTTTTAATTGTTCATCATCAATTGTTGCATAGGTCCATGGTCCCTGTACTGTTTCATATGTTCTACTTTCTATCACCTTTTTTTGTTGTTCAAATTTTTCAATTTGCTCATGTGTTGTAAAATGATAGTTTATACCATCTTTTTCTCCAACTCTTATTGGTCTGGTTGTGTATAATATATATTCTTTTATTTTAATTTGTTCTTTTATCTTTTTATATATTGTATCTTTTCCTGTTGCACTTTTACCCATTATATAAAATAAATTTGTCATATTTTTTTCCTTCTTTTTATTTTTCTTTTTTTGGCACATCTCTTTTATCTATTTAAAACATATATTGTAAAATTAAGATATGTTGCAAATAATACCCATAATATATATGGTATTTGTAGTAATCCAGCAATTTTATTTTTTCTATAAAATCTTATAATCATTATAATAACTAATACAGCAAGTAGTAGAATCCATAAAAATGAAAATAATCTATATTTTAATACAAAGAAAAAAATTGACCAAAGTGCATTAACTAATAATTGTCCATAGTATATTGAATCGATTTCTTTGTCTACTAAATTATTGCTTTTTAGTATTCCATAAGATATTCCCATTAATGTATAAAGGATGGTCCATACTATAGGAAAAACAATACTTGGTGGAGCTAAATCTGGCATTTGAAGATTATTATAATCCATTGCTGGAGAAATTATTATTCCTATAATTGCACCTACTATTACAGGTATTAATATTGATTTAATGTAAATTTTTATATTGTTCATATTATATCCCCCTTTTTTATTAAGTATATTAATTAATATGGGGATATATGATTTTAATTTTTCTTACCCTATCTTAACAATTTTATAGTAATTTTTGTAAATTTAATAAATTATTTTGTCTTCTTTATTTGCAAATTTATTAAAAGTTTTTATTGTTTCTTCTCTATCCATTATTTCTAAGTCTAATATATTATTGTCACTGCTACCATCTGTCAATTTATTTATAAAATCATATATAAAATCATCTCTAAATCCAATTTCTGCAGCATCTTCTTTCGTATTTCCATAATATACTTTTTTGATATTCGACCAAATTATTGCAGATAAACACATTGGACACGGATAACATGAAGTATATAATTCACAACCACTTAAATCATATGATTCAATATTTTTACACGCTTCTCTTATTGCCATTATTTCTGCATGAGCTGTTGGATCATTATTACTTAAAACATGGTTTGAACCTTTTCCTATTATTTTTCCATTTTTAACAATGCATGCACCAAATGGTCCACCTACATTTGTTTTCAAATTATCTTCTGATAATTTTTCTGCAATTTTCATATATTGATTCATGAATTAAACCTCCTTTATAAATAGCTATTTATTATGTTATATCACATTCTACTTAAACTTGAAAGCTTTTTTGAATTACTAATATAATTATTTTTAGTTTTTTTCTCCTAAATCTTCAGAAAATCTTAATAAATATCCATCTGGATCTTGCACAAGAAATTCTTTATTTCCTAGCAACTTGTCATCTTGCCTGTACCAGTTTTCTTCAATATCAAAAGCAATTTTATAATTATTATCTTTTAAAGATTTATATATTTTATCTAAATCATCTACTTCTAATTGAAAATTTATCCCATTTCCAAATGGATATGAAAGAGGTGCAACATCCCATTTATCATTTTCGGAAATTTCTTGTAACATAAATTGTATTTCTCCTAATGATAAAAATACAAATTTATTTTCAGGTCTTTCATATTCAACTTTAAAGCCGAGACATTTATAAAATTTTAAACTATTATCTAAATTAGAAACTGATAATTCAGGTATATTTTTATTAAATTCTATATAATCTTGTTTTCTTATTATTTCACTTTGAAAATATTTTTCTTGAAAATCAGTTAAAATTCTTATTTCATTATTTGAAAACATTTTGTCTTTTGGGGTAATTATTAATTTATCATCATCTTCATCTTTTCTATGTATTACAGCAATACATTTTCCATTATATTCTTTTAAGGGTTCATATTCTCCAAGTATATAACAATCAAGTTCTTCTCCATCTCCACTAATTGTATTAGGTACATGTCCATAATTCACCAAATAAATATGGTCTGGATAATTAGGGTGTGTACTTCCTATTGGTCTATCTATTCTTGCATAGACTTCCTTTCCTATATATTCAATTCCACTAGATTTCATTTTATATAACTCCTTTTAATTAGAACTAGTTTACTTCAATTTGTTCTATATTGATTAATTCATTCTTTCTAAAAGTCATTTTTAACAAGCAAGGTGAAGTTATAAATAACTCTTTTCCATTATATTCAAGATTCAAATAATCATTTACTTTACAATACCTTAATAAATAGAATTTTATTGCTCCACCATGGCTTATTACAGCAATTCTTTTTCCTTCATATTTTTTCAATATTTCATAAAAATTCGCATAGTCTTTTATCAAGATTATATATCAAATTGTTTTCATTTGCTATGTATTTAGCTGTCTGTTTAGCTCTTGTATAGTTACTACTCCAAATAATATCAATATTATTCAATTCTTTATTTTTACTTAATTTTTTTGAATCTTGTTCTCCTTGAATAGATAATATTTCTTTTTCATTAATCTCTTGAATTGTTTCATCTGTATTTCTAATTCCATTTTCATCAATAGTCTCTGCATGTCTAATTAAATAAACTATAGTATTGTTCATATAATCAACTCCTCTTAATTTCTTATAGTAGAAATTTAACAGCTTTTTTATTAACTTTAACTCCAACTTCATATATAGCCATAAAATATCTTTAATATCTCTCTATAAAATGGAAATTTTAGCTTTTTCATTTCTTCAATAATTTCTTCTGCATTATATTTTACATTAATTTCTTTAAATTCTACTTTTCCATTTTTAATTTCCAGTATTCCTGCTTTAGCAATATTATCATTCATTGGGCAACCCAAAGCTCCTGTATTTATATACCATTTTTCTTCTATGTGATTGATAGAACAAGTATGTGTGTGTCCGTACAAAAATATATCAGCATCAATACCTTTAAACATTACTCTATTTTCTTCAAGACTTGGATTCTTTATATGTTTTTTATATGTTCCATCATCTTTTAAAGGATAATGAGTTAAAAAAATTCTTTTTCCCTCTATTTCAATAGTTTTCGATATTTCTAACCTAGCCAAAAACTCTTTTGAGCTTTTGCTTAACTTGCTATGATTCCACTTATGATTTTTA
The DNA here is from genome assembly GCA_946548575.1 of uncultured Clostridium sp. Lineage (GTDB taxonomy): Bacteria > Bacillota > Clostridia > TANB77 > CAG-508 > CAG-269. Next base: position 113,972 of record CAMNPT010000001.1, read on the forward strand.
TATTCCTCAATACTCATTTTCCTTTTATCATCATGAATATACTCTGGTAGTCCTTTTAATAAATATTGTTCATGGTTGCCTAATACCGCTATCAACATATTTTTTCTCTCTATTAATGCTTGTACTACTTCTTCTGGATTAATTCCTATTCCAATCATATCTCCACAGCAAATAATTTTTTCTACTTTTCTATTGTCAAATTCTTTCAAAACAGAACGTAATGCCTGTATATTACTATGTACATCTGTCATTATTCCTATTTTCATACTTATCACCTTTATATTTTTTAAGATATTACATTCTTGTATTTATTTAATCTACCAATACTGTATCTTTATACAATAATACATCTTGAACATTTTGCTTTACTTTATAAAGAATACTTGGGTCATCATCTATTAAGATTATAGTACTACCATCTCGTTCTAAATCTCTTAAAAAATTTGTTTTTAATACATCAGAATTTACAAAATTATTATCTTCTCTTGATATAATTACTCTATTTTTTTTTATAAATAATGATGCATATTTATCAAGCCATTTATGCTTTTGCTCACAGCCTTCTGTCATACGAGTAATTGATAATATAAACATTTCTACATTTGGCATTTTAGATATTTCTTCTAATTTTTTTATACTATCATAAAGTGGTCTTTTTCTGTCATACTCACAAGCTTTTCCTACATTGTAGTCTGCAATTACTCCATCCATATCTACAAATAGCTTAATTCTTCCATCTATCTTTTCTAATTCTTCTTTTAAAAACATTTTACCTCCTATTATTCTTAAATGCATTACTTCTCTGATCTTATCATCTAAATTCTGCATTTTTTTATAAATAGAATTTTTCTCTTCATTCGAAATATTTTTCTCTTCAATTGTATTAGAATCCTGAAAACATAATGCTTCCATTTCTTCTATATCTATATTGTTTTTATTTTTTCTGCACTGATCATACCAAAGATTTTTTGCTATCTGACATAACCATACAGACTTTTTGCATTAGCCCTTATGTATTTATCTTTTTTACTGCTTTATAAAATGTTTCTAAGGACAGCTACGCATTCAACATGCCGTGTCTGTTTGTAAAAAAACCTTAGTTAGACTTGTGTGCTGATAAAGGACATCTAATTTTCTTTATACCATTTAGCAAATTCTCTCATTGCATCTACTGATTCATATTTAGTTCTATTTTTTCTTTCTTCATCTGTCATTTCTGCTAGTGTTTTTTCATATCCATAAGGCTTGAATATATACCATAAATCTGACCACTTTTTGTCTGTATCATTACCAAGTTTTTCATTTGATAGATTTCCCTCATGTTTTCCCATAAATTGATGTAATTCATTTCCATCATAATAAGATAAGCATTCTGTAAATCTACATTTTCTATTTTCTTTCCCTTCCATTAATTTTAAAATTCCATCTACTCCAATAGTATCTAATGCAAAATTTACGAAGGCTCTTGGAAATCCATCTAATCTATCTATCCAAAATCCACAATCTAGTGATATACAAGGTTTATTTACCAACTTATATGCTTCAAGAACCTTATATTTAGAAATGTATTTTATATCATCACTTCTAGGTTCTTCTAAGTCATATTCAAAAATTTTAAAGTTTACACCTTCTAACTGTTTATTTGCTGATGCGATTTTTCCTTTATTATGTGTTACAAAAACTATTTCTTCCATACTAATTACCTTCAAAATATTTAACTAAATAGTATTTATCTAGTTTTGAGTTTTCTTTATTTTTTCTAATAAATTCTACTTCAAACCCACATTTTTTATAAAACTCTGGTGCTTGAAATCCATAAGTTGTTAGATTTATATTCTCTAAGCCTTTATTTTTAAAATAATCTTCGACAGTTTGCATAAGTTTACTTCCAATATGCTTATTACGATATTCATCTATTATAATCAAGTCACTAATATGAACTTCCTTATAATATGAATTTCCTGTTATTATTCCAACAAACTTTTCATCTTCTTTAGCAATAAATGAAAATGGTGTATAATTGCAAACAACTTCATTTTTTACTGCAAATTTATTAAATTCATTATCTATTATTTTGCAAAATTCTTCATCCAAATTTTCCTTATATTCTATATTTATCACTTCTACCTCATCTCCTATTCTTTATCATAATATTAAACTTTATCTTTTACTATTTTCATTTATTGCTTTATTTATTATTTCTTTAATATACTCATCTTTACCTAAAGTATATTGCTTTCTTTCATTTTTGTATTTTTCATATAATTCTATTTTTAATTCTTCATAACGTTTTTTTTCATCCTCATGTGAATTCATATAATCTCTAAACATAATAGATGTTATTCCATTCATATCACCAGTTTTATATACATGTATAAAAGCTTTCACTTTTCCATCTTCTTCTTTGCGAATTAAATAATCTCCACCCATAGTTAGCTCTTTTTTTACTGTATAAATCTCTCCTTCCACATTTAATTCTGTAAAATTTTTAAAATTTTCTAAATCATCTGTCTGTATTAAAATATCTATAATTGGTTTAGATTTAATGTTTTTTATACTTGTACTTCCCACATGGTCAATAGATGATATTTTTCCTTTATATATTTCTAACAATTTTTCTTTTTCTTCTTCATAAATCTTATCATAATCTTCTCTGTAATCCATTATTTCTAAACATCCACGTTTTAATCCTACATTATTCATTTTTTATTTCTTCTCCTATCTTAAATATTTCACTTTTTTTCATTTCTATAATACTAAAAAATCCATTTAGAAAATTATCTTCATAAGCTCTTTGTGCTGATAAAACTTCATGATTATCTCTATCAATATGACATGCTACATCATGAAAGCATACACATGTATATAAAATATCATAATTTATTTCATATCCATCCGTAAGTTCAAAAGCTTGTTTTAAAACATATTTAACATGCTTTGAGTTGTGTCCTCCGTCATTCAACTCATATTCTGATAAAATCTTTTCTTCAATTAATTATTTAGAAAAATACTTTTTATATCTGATAAATATTGTCCACTATTTAATTCTATTTTGTATTTTGGTCTTATGTCATTTCTATTTTCTTCATAAAACTTTTTCCATAGTTTTTCTTCTGTCATTCTCTCAATAAAAATATCATTATTGCCTCTTTTTCTCATTCTTTTTATATATTCTTCTTTATCATTTATATTTGCATATACTAGGCAATAATCAATATTTTTTTCTGCAATATATTTTAATAAGTTCTTACTTCCATTTGATATTAAAACAATATTTCCATTTTTTATTTCTTCTTCAAGTATCTTAATAGCATATTCTGTAGAATCATTATTTACGATTTTACCTCTGTTCAATTTACCATTTTCTTTGTTTCTACGACTTATATTATTTAATCCATATTTATAAGTAGCTTTCATATCGTCCAAATCTATAAATCTTTTATCATGCTCTGCTAAATATGTCTTTCCAACCGCTGGACCACAAACAATTACATTACATTTAATACTTTTTTCCATACAAATTCCTTTACCGAATAAATTTGTTTTAGCAAAATTTATTACATATTTTATTTTCTCTCAAAATTCTAACGGTTTTATCGGCAATTCCCAATCATGAGATAAAATAAATCTTTCATTTTATTTAAGTAATTAACATATTTATGTTATATCACATTCTACTCTAATTCTCAAGCCATTTTGAATTACTTTATTAAGTTTTCCATTTTCATCTCTTTCATAAGAAAAATATTTTCTTGTATTTACAAAACATGTTTTGTTAAAAGATTTTTATATTTTACAAAAAATAGAAGATTCCTCTCCTACTTTTTTATTTATTATTTAATCTCTTTGTTTCTACAATAAGTTCGTCAAAATCCGAAATATATTTTTGATCTTGTGTTATCCTATATTTTTTATATTCGTCTAAGGCTAATTTATCTGCTATTTCTCTTTTTATCTTTCCATTATCCTTTAAAATATTGTATTCATTTATTTTTAAAAATACTTCTAACTTTTCTTTCCATTCTTTCATTGAAATAATTTTACCTAATTTAACTTGTCTTTCTGCATAATCAAGATACATTGATACTAAATTATTCAATTCTTCAATTTCTTCTTTAGACAAATAGTTCTTTGCTATTGTTACATCTGTTTCAAGAATTTTTCCGTTAGGGGCATTTTTCTAAGTTGTTAATCCCATATTTTCTTTCTTACTATCTACTCTATTATAGATTATTTCTGGAGCAGTCATACCTGTAATTGCAAAGTGCAATTTGTTTTGAACATTCTTATAAAATTCTTGAGTTGTTTCACTATTTTTATCATAATCAAAACTACATTCTTTATATTATCTGTTATTTTTTGATAAAATCTTCTTTCACTTGCCCTTATTTCCTTTATTTTTACTAATAGCTCATCAAAATAATCTTTGCCAAATTTAGGTCCGTTTTTTAAGAACTCACTATTCATTACAAAACCTTTTTTGATATATTCTTTTAATGTATTAGTTGCCCAAATTCTAAAATCTGTAGCTTCTTTTGAATTTACTCTATATCCTACAGCAATAATTGCATCTAAACTATAAAAATTTGTGTTATATTTTTTTCCATCTGAAGCAGTTACTCTAATTTTTTGAGTAACTGAATCTTTTTGTAATTCATTTGTTTTAAAAATATTCTGTAAATGATATGTAATATTATTTTCGGCAACATTAAACAATTTGGACATTGATTTTTGAGTTAACCAAAAGTCCTCTTCATCATATAAAACTTCAACAGATATACTTTCATTATTTTGACTGTGATATATTATTAAATCTTTTAAATTTTCTATATTGCTCATTATAAGTCGCCTCATTTTTCTGAACTTTTGTTTGTATTTTATAATAAATTCCTCATTTTGTCAACAAATTTTGTAACTTTTGTATAGTATTCACAAATTTCTATTTACTCTATGTCACATTTTTCATTTATTAACAACAAAATCCATCTAGTTTTTTAAATTTTTTAGTCAAAAAAAATAGAAGATATTGCTCTCCTATTTCTTTGACCTATTATTTATATAATTTGCCTTATTCGTAATATTAAAATGTTCTGAACATCTTTACTAACTACAATTTACTTTTCTATTTTTCTGTCTCATTCAGCTAAAAATAATATCAAAAATCTTTTTAAATAAGTATATCATTTTTCTATAGATACTTTTCTCTTTTACTTCAATAGGTAAATTAGAATTTATATTGTTCTTTATTTCATATTCATTAATATTTTCTTTTGGCACTTCGTATTTTTTATCACGCTTTTTAAATATATCATTTGAATTAAATTTTTCTTGCTTTACTTTTTCTAATTGCAATATGTCATATTTTTCTTTGGCTAATATTTTTTCTCTTTGAGTATCTGTAGCCCAATAATCTCTAAACAATATAGCAATTATTGCTTTTGCTCTTTTGGATACATTTTGCTCATCTAAAGTTTTTTCTGGATTATAAGAAAATTTATAATCTTTATTAGATTTTGTTTCAAATAATTCTATTTTCTTTCTTGGTATTTTAGTATATTCCTCTTTTGGAATATACTTTATAATTTCTAACACCTCACTATATGCATTTGCATATTCAATATTTTCCATTATCTTCTCTCCTGTATACTTTGATCATTATCTTTTATACTTTCTAATGTTCTTCTATCAGCTTCTATTGCTTGTTCCGTATCAATTATTAAAGCTGTATCATTTAGTTCATTAATGGTTTCTCGACCAAGTCGTTGTGTCATATTCTCTCTGCTTGGAGTATTATTTGGTTCGTGTGAGAGTTCTTGTCCTTGCTCTTGCACAGGCACTTCTCTTTGCTTTTCCCACATTTTTTCTATAACTTCTATTGGATTTATAGATAATTGCCCATTAGAATTAACTTTCGCATGCTCTCTAGCCTTATTTATAAATGTTTTAAGAGACATTGTGGGATTCATCTGTCTTGCTAATGCGAAATATCCTACTAACTGCGGTATTGCAAAACTTGCTCCACAAATAGCTCCATTAAACTTTCTTGATTCTATTGTATTCCCATCTTCGTCTTTAAGCACTTGAATGCTAGTTCTTCCTTCTACTGGTATAGCCATTGCATTTTGATTGGTTAATAATTTTCCGTTATCATCTTCATAAACCCCAGGTACCTTTCTTGCACTTTCTACAAATCCAGCTTCAACTGTTTCTCCATTAATTTCCCTTCCTGGTAAAAAGTCTTTCCAAAATATTTGTGAATTGATGTATTCGCATCCGTTAATTTCTCTAATTCTGTCAGCTATATCTAATGCATCTTTAGATGCTCCGGCAGAATGTGAAATAATGTCAAGTTTTAACTCACCCATATTATCTTCTATATATTTTAATATAGCTTGTACTCTTTTATCATAGTCACCGTCACTATCTATCTCAAAAAAATAAACATTTGCTTTAGGTGCTACGCCACATTTTTCCCCAGCTGCTAAATCAGCAGCTGTATTTCCATGAAAATTATCGTGACCTGCTCTTTCTCCTGTATAATCTAAAACTTCATATTCTCCTTTATTTTCATTCCACTTGCATGTCATATGATGTATTATCCTACCTTCAAATTCAGACATATCTCTATCAAAGCCTTGATCAATAAATGCAATATTTACACCACTGCCATCTAATTTACTTGTTTGTGTATTTCCATCTTCAGTTGTAGTAACAGTTTCCTTACTATGCAATTCTTCTAAGGTTTTTGATAATTCACCATTATCTAAAAGTCTTTTTGCTTCTTCTTCCAATTTCTTTCCAAATTCATCATTTGGGAATCTAGTTCTGTCATCAAAAGTTGTTCTTTCTAATAAGCTTCCATCTAATCCGATTCACATCAACATTAGATAAGTCAGCTCCGCATAGTCCGTCTAAAAAATAACTCAATCCTCCATCCTTCCCTTTTTTTCCAACTGCTGGTCCAATCTTTTTAAATTCTTCATCGATAAGTTTCTTATCGATTATTTTTATTTCTCCATTCTTAATTCTATCTACAAACTCTTTGTTTGGCATATTACTATCTCCATTATCTATTTTATAACACATTATTTCTTTTATTAGTTATATTTAAATATATATTTTTCAATAATATTCTTCATTCTAAACATAAAATTATTATTTATTTTTAAGTTATTCAAATTTTTCGAATAACTTATATTACAAAATATACTATCATAAATTATATATTTTCTCAACCAATTTTTGCTTATAAAAAACTTCTATTTATAAATTTTTATTTTTCAAAATTTATAACTTTCTGAAGTAAAAATATGCATCTATTCCACCTTTAAAATATATTTCATTTTCTTCAATTTCTTGCAATTTATAATTCAAATTTATGATTTTTGAAAGCATTTTACACTCTTCTTTTGATAATCCGTTTCTATATCAGCTTCATCTCTAAAACAGCCACACACTCCACATGGCTGGTATATGGGAACATATCTACTGGTTTTATAAATTTAATTTCAAAGCATTCTTCAAATTTAGCTAAATCTCTAACTAAAGTTGCAGGATTACAACTAATATATATAAGCTTTCTTGGTTTTACTTTCATTATATTATCAATAAGTTTACTATCTAACCCTCTTCTTGGCGGATCTACCATTACAACATTTGGTATTATATTTTTTTTATTTATTAAACCATCTAAAACATCTTCTGAATCTCCAACAATAAATTCAGTATTTCCAATATTATTTATTTTTGCATTTTCTTTGGCGTCATGTATTGCTTGTTCAACAATTTCTACACCATAAACTTTTTTAGCGTATTTTGACATAAATAAAGATATTGTCCCAATTCCACAATATAAATCAAAAACTATATCATTATTTGTAATTCCAGCATTTTCTATCCCAATCTTATAAAGTTTTTCTGCTTGTACTGGATTTACCTGATAAAATGATAATGGTGAAATTTTGAACTGATAGTCTCCTAAAATATCAGTTATATATCCATTTCCAAACAAATTTATATTTTCATTTCCAAGTATTACATTGGTATTTTTTGTATTAATATTTTTTACAATTGTTTTTACATTTTCAAATTTTTTTGTAACCGCTTCTACTAACTCTTTTTCTTTTGGAATTTCTTTCCCATTTATAACCAAAATTATCATAATTTCATTTGTTTTTACACCAATTTTTGTTACAATATGTCTTACTAATCCTTTTTGATTTTTTTCATTATATATACTTATTTTATTTTTAATTATAAAATCAAATATAAATTTAGCAATTTTTTCTGTCTCTTGATTTTGAATTAAGCATTTATCTATTTTTATTATTTCATGAGTTCTATTTGCAAAAACACCTATTACAGGATTATTATTTTTATCCAAACCGATAGGATATTGAGCTTTATTTCTATAATGAAATGGTTTTTCCATACCTAATGTTTCTTCAACATTTATTTTGCTTTTTAGCATTTTATCAACTAAATTTTGTACATTTTTTTGTTTTATTTTTAAAGTTTCTTTGTAATCTATATGTCTTAAATTACAACCACCACAACGTTTATATGTTGTACAGTCAAAATCAACCCTTTGTTTAGATTTTTTTAATATTTCTATAGCTTTTCCAAATGCATAGGATTTTAAAACTTTTACAATTAATATTTTAACCTTCTCACTTTTTATAGTATTAGGTATAAAAATCGTAAAGTCATCTATTTTTGCAATACCCTCACCATTTGTTCCATTATCTATTATATCTACTATATATTCTTTGTTCTTTTCAACTGGCATTTTACCCTCCATATATTAACAATAACTATCCATATTCATTATTGGATAGTTATCTATCTCTTTTTCTAATTATACTATTGTTTATTAGTTTTTTCAACATTTTAACTTATTTCTCATTTATTTTTATTGACTTTCTCGACATAAAATAGTATATTATATATGTAAATAAGAAAAGGATGTTGATATATAATGTTTCAAATTATTATAAAATTATTAGCTGCACTTATGCTACTTTGTGGAATTATTTTAATTTATGATGCTAGACTTTTAACTAAAAGATACTTTAGTTTTGGTGATCAAAATGAAGCTTCTAGTGGCTTAAAAATTTTGGGATTTATCATTACTATTATTGGTGGATTAATTTTTTATTTTTGTAAATAAATTTTTTTAATCTCTTGACAATTACTATGTAAATGTGTTAATATAAATAATGTTAATTAATAGTACATGCGGATGTGGCGGAATTGGTAGACGCGCTGGTCTTAGGAACCAGTGTCAACGACGTGGGGGTTCGAGTCCCTTCATCCGCACCAATTTTTAAGATTTTTGTTAGAAATTATTAGAATTTTACAGAAA
>CAMNPT010000002.1 GCA_946548575.1 uncultured Clostridium sp.
AAATTTAGTGCTAATAAATAAAAAATTTTAAGACATTTTCAAAAATGATTGACATGTTACACTCTGTTCCACTCGGCTTTGGCACTTATTTGTATCTAAATTTGTATCTAAAATATATGTCAATCATCTAGGCTAGGTCCATCTTTTTTATGTTGTTTTATTTGCATATTTTCTGTTTGTTGTCTTTCAGTATTCTTAGCTAATTCTTCAGGTGAAACTCTCAACTTTTCTAAAAGTTCATTTTTTAAATTCACTTTAGCACTTGACTCTTCCCTAATATTTTGACTAGCTTTTGGAAGTCTTTTTACATCAGTCTTTTTTCCAAAGCCTTTTACTTTATTTACAATTTTTGAAATAAAGCTGAATATTTTATTCTTTTTAGCCTCTTCCTTTTTTTCTGTTATATCTTCAGCAATCTGTGTTTCAGATTCTTGCATAGACTTTTCTTCAATTCTATCAAATGTAAAATAATCTATTTTTTCTCCTTGTTGTAATCCTTTATTTAATGCTATCAATTGGAGCAAATCATATCTATCTGGGACACTTAAAAATTTTAATTTTTCTGGTGGTATTATAGTGTTAATCATAACTAAGTTGTCCATATTATTTGTGTTTGAATTACTACCTGTTCTTGAAGTAAAAAATTTTCCAAATTCGCAATTTACTCGAATGTAATCGTCTAAATCAATTTTTGTATTTTCGCCAACAATTTCAAAATATATATTATCTGATGAAATAACTTCATCTACAGGAAAGCTCACAATATAATTTGAATTCGAAAAATAGCCATCGATAACTATTTCAATGTCTTTCATTATATCATCAGTTAAATTTTCTCCGAATTTTTGATAAATTACTTTTCTATAATAATCTTTTTTACTTTCTCCCACTCTAACAGGTATACTTCTATCGTATTCTTGTCTTAATATTCCTAAAAACAACCTTTCTGGCGCAAAATTACACGCATATCCAAATGATGTTGCTCCTGCAGAAGTAAAATACACTTCATCTTTATTACCAGATTGCTGTTTAGTATATGTCCCCGTTGTATTTAATTTTTGTTCCAAGTGAGAAACTGCTGTATATAGTTCTTGATTTTCGTTTAAATGACTTCCTAATCCATTTTTTCTTATCATTTCTATCATATTAGAATTACAAGAATGTGTAAAAAAACCTTTTTCTTTTATTTCATCAGTTGAATATAATTCTACTTCTTCTCTTTTACTTAATAGTTCCTCTATAGTATAATCTAATTTAGAATCATCTGATAAGGAATAATAAATCATAATGTCTCCCAGATAAGCACACATTACGTCTATATCATTTCCCGAAAAATCTAAAAGTTTTTTCATAAAGTCTTTGTTATTTATTAATACTTGTATTTGATTTTTTTCTCTTTTTTTGCTAGTAATCATTTTATTTAATTTTGTTATGAAATATTTTATTTCCATATTAAATCAAAATTCCTCATTTCTTAAACTCTTGTTAATTTTTTATTAACTTTCATATATCTTTTATTTTTGTTACAACAAACTACTAAGCCTTTCATATCGTATTAAATAATTGTTTTTAATATTTTATCATTTTTTTATATTTTTTTCAAGATTTTACCACTGTCACTAGACAGTGGACACTTTTTATTTTTCTTCAGTATTTTCAATGGTTTTAGAGTTTCATTTTTATTCTAGATACAAATTAGATACAAAAAATTTCTTCAATTTGTATCTAAATTTGTATCTAATTTCATTTTTCAAAATTCTTAAACATAGAAAAAAGCCCGAGAAATCGGACTTTATTGATTTCTTCCATGACAATTTTTATACTTCTTACCACTTCCACATGGCTTTTAATCCTCGTGCTTTTGCATAGTCATTTCTTCCGAAAACAGCCTAAATTCACCTTTTTGGTCCTAAACTTTCCATTAACTTTCTTGCTCATCCGGCGCTCAGGGTATCTAAAAAGGTATCTAAAAATCAGTATTATAAACCTTTATGTAACTTCAATTATATAAATTAAAAAATTTGAAAATGTTATAGAAGAGTTTACAAATAACTCTGCAATTGACTTATTAAGCTCTAATCTTTTATCCCCAACTCCATGTGAATCACTATTCTTATCTCTCATCTGTGAAATAGCAGTTAGGATTTTTTCAAATCCTGATAATAATGTTTTTATTCTTATATCCAATTCATCATTTATATGCATCTTATATAAAACTTTAAATTGGTTATACAATGTATTAATATTTCCTTTTTCAGAAGGTTTACAATTTTTTTCTTCAATACCTTTAATTAGTATTTCTTCCAGTAATGTTCTTGATTTAGTTATTGCACTTTCATAATCTGTATTTTTTATTGCATTATATGCTTCATTAGCAATTCTTTTTATATATGCTGAATCAACTTCTTCAATTTTGCTGGCAACCAATTCTATATTATTTTCAAAATCTACTATCGAAAACTGATAAGATTGTAAATTATATTCAATATAACATTTGTCAAACGTCAAATATTTATTAATTGATTGGAATAAATTATTTACTATATCCCAGTACTTTTCTTGGATTGATGAACCGAATCCATAAGTATAGCAATCATCAGCCAATTTTTCAAATCTTTTTATTTCTAATAACTCTTTAAAAAACAGATTTATTTTGTTATTCTCTATAATATAATCTAATAATCTATCCATATATTGCCATCTTGATAATTTTTCTTCATTATAGTTTTGAAGAAACCCTAATTTTTTTGAAAATTCGCATATTTGTATTCCTGACATGTATGGCATTTTCTCTTCTTCAAACATGTAACTTTGTACTGGGTTATCACCAATAAACAAATCAATTATCTTCCTATTTTTTAATAAATTCCAATTATTCATCTCTAACCATCTCCAAAAATTTTTTTAGGTTTAAACTCCATTTTCTTCTAATATTCTCTTAATATCTCCATAGTTGTTTACAGTATATTCAATCTCAATTAATGGTATTTCAAGTGTTTTGGCATAATCTTTTTTTAATTTATCATGGATTTGTTGTTTTTTGAATTGTTCTTCTCCACCAAAATATTCAACTGACTGATAATGTTGCTTTCCTTGACATTCTATTAAACAATATGGTTCATTATTTTTATACACAATAAAATCATATGATAGCTGCATTTTACCAGTTCCAATAAGATTTTCAAACTTTTTTTGACATTCATAATCTACTGTATTTATATAATTCTTCTCTTTAAAATATCTAATAACAAATTCTTCAAGTTTAGAATATTTCCAGCATCCACATGATTGAGTTCTACCATCCATCAATGGTGCAGCATGAACAGTTACTATATTACCACAATCACATTTACACTTAAATCTTACATAACCCCTTTTTGAATTTTCAGCTCTTTCGATAACTACAAGTTTACCAAATCTTCTGCCACTAAGATCGTTAAAATGTGTATCACTTGCAACCTGGTCTTGATAACATCCACAAGATTGTGTATGTCCACTTTTTAATCCACTCGTACTAACTATGACTTCATTTCCACAGTCACATTTACATAACCAATGTGTTTTATTATACTTTGACTCTACTTTTTTTATAACAACAAGCTTGTTAAATCTTTTCCCAATTAAATTTTCCGAAAAGTTATTTTTTATTACTTCTTTATGTAAGCACCCACATGATTTAGTTGATCCATAAATCAGATTATTGCCTGATGTGATTTTTTCATTGCCACAATCACATTTACATTTAAATTGAGTCCATCCATTTTTATCATCTAACTGTTCAACTACCAATAGCCTTCCGAATCTTTGACCAACCAGTTTTTTTCTATATCCTTTTCTTTTAACACTATCGTATGTATGACTTCTTAATTTGCATTGCTTACCACATGATTTTGTTTTTCCTGTTGTAACATTTGATAAATAACATTCAACCTCATTTCCGCAGTCACATTTAAATAACCATCTTGTTTGGCCATTTTTATTTTCTACCTTTCTTATTCCAATCAAATTACCAAATCTTTCGCCTGTTACATCTCTCTGTAATTTTTTTCTTCCATCTGCTCTTGCACAACCACATGATGTAGTATGATTTCTTGTTAAATTTAAACCCATTACATCTACTTCATTACCACATTCACATTTGCAATGCCAAGTTAATCTACTATTTCCATTTTTTGATATATGATTTTCCGTTTGATATAAAACAGTTAATTTTCCAAATTTTTTTCCTACTAAATCAATTCTTCTTGTCACTTTAATTTTCACCTCTTTTTTTATCTCACCTGCTAATTACATCGGCAACATTATATCACAAATGTTAATATTTTGCCACTTAGGTTTGTTTTTTTAGTGACCTATGTCACTTGGACATTGGTACATAGTTGATGAAACGCTTGCAATAAAAGGCTTTTAAGTTGTAAAAATGTTTTTAGATACCCTCACGGAAGGTATTTAAAAAGGTATCTAAAAAAAAATCGGTATAAAAAAAGCCCTTAATTTAAGGGCTTTACGCGTTTTTACCATGACAATTTTTATATTTCTTACCACTTCCACATGGACAAGGATCATTTCTTCCTATTTTTGGTCCTTCATTTCTTACAGTTCTATCTACATCTGTTCCAATTTTAGAACCACCATCCACACTATGAATTGCCTCAAGTGCAGCACCTGTAATTCTCACAGTCTCTTGTCTTCTAGCTTCTCCTTGTTCTCTAATATGCATTAAAATTTTTGTTACATCAAATTTGATATCGTTTATCATTTCATCAAACATATCAAATCCCTCTAAACGAAATTCAATAACAGGATCTCTTTGAGCATATCCACGAAGACCGATTCCATTTTTTAGTTCATCCATATTATCAATATGCTCCATCCATTTTTCATCAACAACCTTAAGCATTACAACTCTTTCAAGTTCTCTCATTTGTTCAGAAGTTATTTCTTTCTCTTTTTCATCAAATATATTATGAGCTTTATTTTTTAGTTCATCAGCAATTGCTATAGAATTACTAGAATTTTCTTTTATAAAGTTTTTCATATCAATTCCAAATGTATTATTTATTTCTGTATCTAAAGCTTCTATATTTAATTCTCCATTTTCTCCTTCAACATACATTTGAGGAATTGAATCTGCTACAAAATCTATCATATCCATTACACTTGAATGAATATCTTCTCCATCTAAAACTTGTCTTCTTTGTCCATAAATAATTTCTCTTTGTGCATTCATAACATCATCATATTTTAATACATTTTTACGAGTACTGAAGTTTCTACTTTCTACTTTCTTTTGAGCATTTTCTACTGCATTAGATATCATTCTAGAAGCTATTGGCATATCTTCATCTGCACCTAATGAATTATATACCTTAGTAATCATATCTCCACCAAATATTTTCATTAAGTCATCATCTAATCCAATATAAAATCTTGATTCACCAATATCTCCTTGACGTCCTGCACGTCCTCTTAACTGATTATCAATTCTTCTTGATTCATGTCTTTCTGTACCAATGATTTTTAGACCACCAGCTTCAATTACTTTCTTCTTTTCTTCTTCAATTTCTTTATCATATTTCTTAACTAAATTTCTGAATTTTTCTCTAGCATTTAAAATATCCTTATCATCAGTTTCATAATACGTATTTGCTTCTTCAATTAATTCTTGTGAAAGATTTGAATTTCTCATTTCTTCTTTTGCTAAGAATTCACTATTTCCACCAAGCATAATATCTGTACCACGTCCAGCCATGTTTGTAGCAATTGTAACTGCACCAAATTTTCCGGCTTGTGCAACAATTTCAGCTTCTTTTTCATGATACTTAGCATTTAAAACTTCATGTTTTATACCTTCCCTTTTTAATAACCCTGAAAGTTTTTCAGATTTTTCAATTGATACTGTACCTACCAATACAGGTTGACCTTTTTTGTTGCTTTCTTTGATACTTTCAACAATTGCTCTATATTTTGCATCCTCATTTTTGTATATAACATCATTTTCATCTTTACGAATCATTGGTTTATTTGTTGGTATTGCAACAACATCTAAATTGTATATTTCCTCAAATTCAGCTTCTTCTGTCATAGCAGTACCTGTCATACCAGATAATTTGTTATACATTCTGAAAAGATTTTGGAAAGTGATTGTTGCAAGTGTTTTTGATTCATCTGCTATTTTTACTTTTTCTTTTGCTTCTATTGCTTGATGTAATCCATTATTATATCTTCTACCATACATAATACGACCTGTAAATTCATCAACAATTAATACTTCTCCATCTTTTACTATATAATCAATATCTTTTTTCATAACACCATAAGCACGTAATGATTGATTAACATGATGAACTAAAGTTGAATTTTCTAGGTCATTAAAATTCTCTAATCCAAATGTTTCCTCTGCTTTTTTTATTCCCTTACCAGTTAATGATGCTGATTTTGCTTTTAAATCTACTATATAGTCATAATTTTCATTATCTTCTGCTTGTTCAAAATCTTTTACATCTTCTTCTACAATTACTTTAGGTGTTAATTTTCTAACAAAACTGTCAGCTTTTTTATACAAATCTGATGATTCATTTGCTCTACCAGAAATTATCAATGGTGTACGAGCTTCATCTATCAAAATACTATCAATTTCGTCTACTATTGCATAATTTAATCCTCTTTGAACTAATTGGTCTTTATAAATTACCATATTATCTCTTAAGTAATCAAATCCAAATTCATTATTAGTTCCATAAGTAATATCACTATTATAAGCTTCTTGTTTCTCTTTAGGTTCCATTCCTGCTATAACTAGTCCTACAGAAAGACCTAAAAATTTATATAATTTACCCATCCACTCGCTATCTCTTTTAGCTAAGTAATCATTTACAGTTATTACATGAACACCTTTTCCTTCTAAGGCATTTAAGTAAACTGGTAATGTGGCAACTAATGTTTTACCTTCTCCAGTTTTCATTTCGGCAATTCTACCTTGATGTAAAATAATACCACCTATAATTTGTACATCAAAATGTCTCATACCTAAAACTCTCTTTGAAGCTTCTCTAACAACAGCAAATGCTTCTGGTAAAATATCATCTAATGTTTTACCCTCTTCTAATTGTTTTTTAAAATAGTCTGTCTTTTCTCTTAGTTCATGATCTGTTAATTTTTCCATTTCAGGTTCAAGGCTATTTACCTTTTCTAATAATGGTTTTACTCTTTTTACTTCTTTTTCACTATAAGATTTAAATATTTTATTTAATACACTCATTTATATTCAATCCTTCCTAATGTATAATACTTTGTTAATATATCATTAAAATTGCTTTTTTTCAAGTCATTTTAAAAATTATTTTTATATATTTAAAAAATCATTAGAATGGGGAAATTGAAGAAAATTTATATATTAACCACGCTAGCAGGACTTATAATAGCAAATTATGAATTAATATATAAGTTCTAAGAAAAATTTAAATTTAATATACTTAAATAAAAAAGAAATGAGGAAAATTTATGTTTATATATAATTTCAAAATAAATGGAAGCAAAGTTTTTAAATGGATTTTTTCATTAATGATTTTAATATTAATTTTTATTGTTGCAATTGTAATTTTTAAAATATTTAATGGTGCAAATAAAACAAACAAAGACTCCTCTTGCCTACCATCTAACAAAGTTTGTAAAATTGATTCAAGTAATTATACAAATATTTTAAAATGTGTACATGAAAATATAGACGACTATATTGGTACAAAAATTAATTTTACAGGTTATGTATATAGAGTTCTAGATTTAGATGATAATCAATTTATATTAGCTAGAGATATGATAATTTCATCAGATTTTAAAAGTGTTGTAGTTGGTTTTTTGTGTGAAGCAGATAATGCAAAAGATTTTAAAGAAGATACTTGGATTGAAATAACAGGTGAAATTATAAAAGGCAATTACCATGGTGATATGCCTATTGTTAAAATTACAAATATTAATCAAATTAATAAACCTAATGATGAATATGTTTATCCACCTGATGAAAGTTATATTCCAACAAATGGCATCTTGTAAAATATCTAAAAATATTATATAATTTCTTCTAAATAAGGAGGTTTTTATATGATAGATTTACATATTCATTCAAAATATTCTTTTGATGGTTCAGATAACATAGAAACCATTTTAAAAAAAGCTGAGGAAGCTAATTTAGAAATAATATCAATTACAGATCACAATAATACAGATGCATATAATGAATTGGAAAAAATTAAAATATCTGATTACTATTCTGGCAAAATAATTGCTGGTATAGAAATGAATACTAAAGTTGAAAATATACCTATAGAAATATTAGGTTACAATTTAGATTATAAAAAAATGAATCAAATAGCTTATCAAAATATTCTTTCTCCTGAAGAAAGAACTAAAGTTGAATTTGAAAGGCTTGTTGATAAATGCATAAAATTCGGAATTCAATTAGATAAAAGTGAATTAAATAATTTTGACTATAGTGAATTTGCATCTGGTTTTATACATAGAAATATCAAAAAATATGAAGAAAATAAATCAAAAATTAACGAACGCTCTTGGAATTCTGCTAGAGATTTTTATAGAGATTATATGTCTAACCCATCAACTCCATTATATGTTGAAATGGATGATTTAGTACCTGATTTAGATACAGCAATAGATATGATACAACAAGCAAATGGTCTTGTTTTTATCCCACATATATATGAATACAGAGAAAATACTCCAAAAGTATTAAATAAATTATTAGAAAATAAAAATATAAGTGGATTTGAGTGTTATTACACAACTTTCACAAATGAACAGCAAAATTATATGCTAAATTTATGTAATCAAAAAAAATATTTTATTTCCGGAGGAGCAGATTATCATGGTGCTAAAAAACCAGATGTAAAATTAGGATTTGGTTTCGGAAATTTAGAAATTCCAAGCAATATAGTAAATAGCTGGGGAAAATTTGTTTACTTTTAATATAAATTATGGTATAATATAGTTATGGAAACCGTTTTACAAGCAATTTAACTCAATGAAAGAGAGGATACATTATGAAAAAGACAAATTTAAATCTCAAAAAACATTTATACATAGTAATTACTGGCTTGGACGGAGCCGGAAAAACTACGCTTATTGACGACTTAGAAAAGTTTTTTTCTAGCAAAGGTCTTAAGGTCAAAACAGCTCATTCTCCGTATGATGAGCACCTTCGATATGAAGTGCTTCCTGCTTTAGGAAATGATAGTCATGGTGACAGACTTCTGTTTGCATTAGACAATCATATTCTTGGAGCAAAAATCCGGGAATGGCTTGTAGACTATGATATCGTAATAACACAGCGTGGTCCATTTGACAGTTTTGTTCATGGACAGGTTCAGGGTTTTACGTATGCAGAAGTCGAAAGACTTAATTGTACCAAATCCCTTCCAGCTGCAGATATCATGGTTCACCTTTGCGCTAGTGCTGAAATTGCATTTGAGCGCATTAAGAATGATCCAGACGCAGATAAATTTGAATATCTTTCCTATATCGTTGAACAGGAAAAAATGACACGTAAAGGATATTCAGATTTGGTTCTTAAAAAAGACCCTGCTCTTTCGTCATTCTTTGGAACTAGAAATCTTTTTGTGGATACGACTGATTTTACAACAAAGGATACCTTTGATTATGTGATTCATCGTCTACTCAAAATCATTCGCGAAAAATAAGTAGTTTTTCCAAAGGGGGCAACATTCTTACTTAGAATGTTGCTTATTTTTTATCAAATATTGTTTTAAAAACTCCCTGATCTATTAAATTTGCAAATATGTTTTTCAGTATTATTAAAACTATAGGTCCTATCAATAAACCTATTACCCCTATAGTTTTAAAGCCTGTATACATTGCAATTAAAGTAAAAATCGGATGAACTCCTATGTTTTTACTAACTAATTTAGGTTCTAAAAATTGCCTTACAGTTGACATTATAATTAATAAAACAATTAACGAAATTCCTAATTTTATATCTCCATTAATTGAACTTAAAATAGCCCAAGGTATCATTACAGTACCTGAACCGTAAAATTGGAAGTGCATCTACAAATCCAATAGCTAAAGCAATTAAAAGTGGGTAAGCTACATTAAAGCCTGTGAATTTTAATATATATAAACCTATTAATGATATAACAAAAGAAATTAAAATTAATGTTGCTTGTGCTTTTAAATATCCACCTATTGTTTGTGTTAATTCTTTTATATGTTTTTTTATTATTTTCACCCATAATTTTGGAGTATGATGTTCAATTTGATCTAAAATATATATTTTATCAACACAAATAAAATATAAAGAAACAATTGTTATACCAATACAAATTGCAATACTTGGCAAACTTGTTACTAGATTAATAATCATTGTAAGACTATTCCTTACCCAATTTGAAATTGTTTGTAAGATATCATCTGTGGAATTTTGTATAACACTTAAAACTTCATTTGAAATGTGTATTTTATCAAAATTATATGATGTAATTAATTTTTGGATTTCTAAATATGCTATATCAAAATAATTATTCAATTTTTGTAACAATGTTGAAGCTTCTGAAAAAATTGTTATAATTAACCAAGTTAAACTTCCAATTATTATAATAGAAACTATTAGAAAAATTAAAATCGAACTTGTCCTTCTTGTTAATTTAGTTTTTTTCATAATAAATCTAATTGCTGGTTCTACTATTAGTGAAATAATAAATGCTACTAAAAAAGGCATATAAAATATAGATAATTTTAAGCCTATGTATAGTCCGATTAAAATAAAAACAACATATATAATATTTTTTCCAACTTTAGTCCAATATGATATATCAAAAATCATAATTTCCTCCTAATTTTATTATATGAAAAAGAACGGAAATTATCCGTCCTTTTACTCTGCATTTTTATTTCTTTCACAATCACAAATATTTTTCATAGTTGTGTTTATTTGTTCTTTTGCAAGTTGCTGATTATTTTGGGCTAAATCTCCTATTGTTAGAATTCCTATTACTTTGTTATTATCATCACATACTGGAAGTCTTCTAACCTGATTTTCATCCATTTTCATTTGAGCATTTGTTATATCATCATTTTCTTTGCAAGTATAAACATTTAAAGACATAACATCACTTCTGATATTATATCTAAATCCACACGACCTAACTGGTAATGCAAATATACATCAGATTCGCAATACCCATTTCCTCCACTGCTTACAAGTACAGCACCTAACTGCTCCATGGATTTTTTTATAGCAGGTATCATAGTTATATTCACTATAAAATCAAAGTCGTAAAATTCATCTACAACACCTCTAAGAAATAAGTTAAAAGAACATACTATTCCATATTCTATCTTATTTTCCTTAAAGATATTTACAATTTTGAACAAAGCATTTTTCCGTTCTTCATATTCCACATCTTCTAAAAGACATGCAATATTTACTTCTGACTGGTAATTATAATCTAACATAGTATACTCCTCTCTTCGTAAATACATTACCAATAGCTACATATTTGTATATATTTATATTAACATAAAATTACAAAAAAAGTCAATTTTTTATATTTATTATTATTCTGTAAAAAAATTATTTTTAGTAACTTTTTTTATATATTCTAAATCATCAATATGCATTAAAAATACTTTTGTTCCACAATTTTTTATTTCTTCTAATAATTTGGTAAC
Source organism: uncultured Clostridium sp. (assembly GCA_946548575.1). GTDB lineage: Bacteria > Bacillota > Clostridia > TANB77 > CAG-508 > CAG-269. The sequence goes on from CAMNPT010000002.1 coordinate 11,704, forward strand.
ATCATCAATTTTTATATGAACTCCTCCTGATTTAGAAACATCAATATATAACTCATTACAATTTTTTATGTACGGTAAAAATGGCTCGATTGTAGATGTATCTGAAGTAAAAACAATACTTTTATTATTGATTTTAATATTAAATCCATATGTATCAAGATATGGAGAATGTTTTGTTTTTATAAATTCGAAATCATCTATCTTTTCTTCAATTATATATGCTTCTTCAGGAACTCCCGTAATATCTAAATATTCTTTTATTTTTGAACATTTACTTATAATTATAGCTTTCTTATTTAAAGTAAACCATAAAAATAGTACAAATTGACTAAGAGACCCTGCATGATCATTATGTAAATGTGTTATTATTATATTTATTTCTTCATATTCTTCAAATTTAAATTTATCTTTTATTATATTAAAAACTGTATAACCACAATCAATTAGAAAAAACTTATTATTATATTCAAAATAGGCTGAATTATTATATTTTCCAAAACCTGAATCTCTTCCTAAAAATTTTAATATAGAATCATCCATATTTCTATCTCCTTTTATAAAATTATTTTGAAAAAGGCTCTATAAAAGAGCCTTTTTTGTTATTCCCAGTTAAAATGTGTTAATGCCATAATTGTAGCATCATACAACATTTTTTCTCTGGAAAAAATTCCTTTTGACAAGTAGCTAACAACCTCTTTTCCTTCAAACAATTTATCCATTACTTCATTAGCTGAAGTTTCTTTAATTTCATTTGAATATTTTGCTTGAATAGGTAATCCTGAACTGATTCCAAAAGCAAACATTGGTCTATTACAATTCCATATACATATAACTTGAAAATTGAAAAATATATGCGACCTTTCAATTATACCACTTTCAGCTGAAACTATGTAATCACATTTGAAATCGTCTTTTATCATTTCTTCTGTTTCACATACTCTAGTTAAAGCTACATTGAAAATTTCATCATTAATTGGTTGCTTTGATACTTCAGATGGATTAGCAACTGCCTTTACTTCACATTTCTCGGAAAAAAATTCCTCGAATGCCCGGGATATCGCTTTAATTTTAACATCGTCATTACTTATAATTGCTACTTTCATCGATATACTACCCTCCATAAAAAAAGAATTTACTTTGTTATTATATCATATATTCTATTTTTTATCAAATATTACTTTAAATACTCCTTTATCAATAAGATTTGAAAAAATATTTTTAACAATTATTAATACAATTGGTCCAAGTAATAATCCAATTATTCCCATTACTTTAAACCCTGTATACATTGCAATTAAAGTAAAAATCGGATGAACTCCTATATTTTTACTAACTAATTTAGGTTCTAAAAATTGCCTTACAGTTGACATTATAATTTGAAATTGTTTGTAAGATATCATCTGTGGAATTTTGTATAACACTTAAAACTTCATTTGAAATGTGTATTTTATCAAAATTATATGATGTAATTAATTTTTGGATTTCTAAATATGCTATATCAAAATAATTATTCAATTTTTGTAACAATGTTGAAGCTTCTGAAAAAATTGTTATAATTAACCAAGTTAAACTTCCAATTATTATAATAGAAACTATTAGAAAAATTAAAATCGAACTTGTCCTTCTTGTTAATTTAGTTTTTTTCATAATAAATCTAATTGCTGGTTCTACTATTAGTGAAATAATAAATGCTACTAAAAAAGGCATATAAAATATAGATAATTTTAAGCCTATGTATAGTCCGATTAAAATAAAAACAACATATATAATATTTTTTCCAACTTTAGTCCAATATGATATATCAAAAATCATAATTTCCTCCTAATTTTATTATATGAAAAAGAACGGAAATTATCCGTCCTTTTACTCTGCATTTTTATTTCTTTCACAATCACAAATATTTTTCATAGTTGTGTTTATTTGTTCTTTTGCAAGTTGCTGATTATTTTGGGCTAAATCTCCTATTGTTAGAATTCCTATTACTTTGTTATTATCATCACATACTGGAAGTCTTCTAACCTGATTTTCATCCATTTTCATTTGAGCATTTGTTATATCATCATTTTCTTTGCAAGTATAAACATTTAAAGACATAACATCACTTACTGGTATTTTATTAGCATCTTTGTCACAAGCTACACAACGAAGCAATATATCTCTATCTGTTAAAATACCACAAACTATATTTTCATTATCGCATACAGGAACACAACCAATATGATTTTCAGCCATTAATTTTGCAACTTCGCCTATTTTTGTATCAGGTCTAACAAAACACACATTATCACACATGCAATCTTTTACTCTCATATTAATACCACCTTTCAAAATTAAGTGATATTATTTTTTGTCAAAAGTCAAATTATTATACAATTTTTTATTTTTAATTTCTAGGTGGAAATCCAAATCCTCCTGGTCTTGGACCTGGAAATGGTGGCCTTGGTGGTCTATTAGGTCTATTATGAAACTCTCTTAAAATTAAAATTCTAATTAAGTCTCTCAATAAATTATTCCTAATTTGTCTATCTTCTCTAAAAGATTCATTTGTTCTTGTTTCTCTTGATGGTCCTCCTCTATTTTCTCTTGTTTGCCCTTGTTTTACTGATGAACCAGAAACATCATTTTGTAAATTAATATTTAAATTTACTTCATTATTATTTACTTCAAAATTTGAATATATATCCTCTGTTAAATTATCAATTAGTTCCCTGCTAAATGGTTCAGTTATTTGTGAACAACGATTACGAATAATTGGATATACCTTTTTATATATATCTGGATAACAATTTTCTAATTCATCATTTTGCAAATTTTGAATATTTCTATATGGCATATAATAGTCATCTTGAGAATTATTATACATATTATAATTATTTGGATATCCTAAAATACTTCGTATGTATTCATCATATGATTCATTTTCATACATAATAAAAACCTCCTTACTAGATTTATATTATTATATGGAGGTTTTTTAAATATGTGATTAAATTTTATTTACTATATTTTTAAATTTATTTCCTCTATCAGCAAAGTTTTTAAACATATCAAAGCTAGCACTCGCAGGTGAAAATAATACAACTTGACCTGGCTTTGCTTTTTTATTTGCTAAATCAACTGTTTCTTCTAATGATTCACAAAAATAAATATCTACCTTTTTATTTTGTTTTTCTGATTCTTCTTTAACTGCATCAAAAATTTTTTCTGATGTTTGACCTAATAATATTAATTTCTTTACTTTTTCTAAAATAGGTTTTGCAATAGGTGTATAATCTAAATTTTTATCATATCCACCAGCAATTAGAATTATCTCTTCATCAAATGATTTAAGACCTGCAATTGTTCTTGTTGGTGATGAACTAACTGAGTCATTATACCATTTAACACCATTTATTTCTCTAATAAATTCTATTCTGTGTTCTACAGGTTTAAATTCTTTAATTGCTTCAACAGCTGTATCTATATCAACTAAAGATTTTGTAGCAGCTAAAGCTGTTGCTACATTTTCATAATTGTGGTTCCCTCTTAAAATGATTTCATTTGTATCAATAATATGTTTTCTAATTCCGTCCTCTACTTCTTTTATAATTTTGTCATCTACAATAAAACCATTTTCTAGTTTTTCTTTACTACTAAAATATACAACTTTTGAATTAGCTTCTTTAGAACAATTTCTAGTTATTTCATTATCATAATTCAAAACTATAATATCATTTTCTTTTTGATATTTGAAAATATTCTTTTTTGAGTCTATATATTCTTGATAATCTTTATGAATATTTAAATGATTTGGAGTTATATTAGTAATAACACCTATATTGGGGCTCACATCCATTCCCATTAATTGAAAGCTACTCAATTCAAGAACAACAATATCGTTTTCTTTCATTTCTGAAATTTTTGTAAATAATGGTGTCCCAATATTTCCGCCTAAATATGCTGTATAACCTGCCTTCTTTAAAATTGCATAGATTAAGCTTGTAGTAGTTGTTTTTCCATCACTACCAGTAATACCAATAATTTTACAAGGACACATTTTCATAAGCATTTCTATTTCAGTTGTAACAATTGCTCCTCTATTTGCTTCAGTTTTTAGTTCTTTTCTTGTTGGTAAACAACTTGGAGAACGGAATATAATATCAAAATTTTTCAAATTAGTTAAACAATCTTTTCCTGTAAATAATTTAAAATTATACTTATTTATTTTATCCAAAACTTCTTCAGATATACTTTGTTTATCTCTTTCATCAAAAACTGTTACTTCTGCTTTTTTTGAATACATATAATCTATTAATGGCGTATTACTAACACCTAAACCTATAATTGCAACTTTTCTATTATTCAAATATTTATTAAATTCATCTAATTTTTTATTATCCAAAATATTACACCTCTATATATTTTATTGATTTTAATTTATTATATAACAAACAATTATAAAAAACAATTTTTATTTAGAATAAATTTATTTTTTTTGTTAACAATATAATTGAGATTGAATATGGAGGTGCTGAACTATGTCAAATAAAAATAATAAAGAAAACCAAAATAACAAGAATAACAACAACAATAGAAATAATAATAACAAAAATAATGAAAAACAAAATAATAATAACTGTAGATAATTAAAAATCATAGGGACACATCTCCTATTATTTTATTATAGGAATATGTGTCCCTAAAAATTTTTAATCTAATTTATATTTTTCTTTTTTCTCATAATGTGTATGTAACAATTTATGAGCTAAATCACTTCCATAAACTCCAAGATAATCCTCGTAAATTTTTTGTAATACAGGATTTTCATGTGATTTTCTTATTGTGCTTTTTTCATCTATTGAATAAATTGCATTTGCTCTTAATTTTGCTACATCAAATTCCGAACGTATTTTAGAACTCTTAATTGGTTGTCCACCACCCATTATACATCCACTTGGACAAGCCATAATTTCTACAAAATCATAATCTGCTTTTCCTTCTCTTATTTCTTGTAAAATCTTTCTTGCGTTACTTAATCCACTTACAACTACAACTTTTATCTCTGTTCCTGCAAAATTCACTTTTGCTTTTTTTATTCCTTCTTTTCCACGTATTTCTTTAAATTCTATATGTTCCATTGATTGTCCATTTAATGTATCTTGTGCTGTACGTAATGCTGCTTCCATAACCCCACCTGTTGCACCAAAAATTGCAGCTGCACCTGTTGCTTCACCCATTGGATTATCAAACTCATTATCTTCTAATTCTTCAAATTCAATATTTGCTTCTTTTATCATTCTTGCAAGTTCTCTTGTAGTTATTACATTATCAACATTCCAAAGCTCGTCATTTTTCATTTCAGGACGTTCACGTTCAAATTTTTTAGCTATACAAGGCATTATTGATACAACATATATTTTTGATGGATCAATTCCTTCTTTTTTTGCATAATATGATTTTAAAATAGCTCCAAACATTTGATGTGGTGACTTACAACTTGATAAATGGTGTAATTGATCTGGGAAATTCATTTCTGCAAATTTCACCCAACCTGGACAACAAGAAGTAATCATTGGTAAATCTTTTTTATTGGTAAATCTTTCTATAAATTCACTTGCTTCTTCAGTAATTGTAAAGTCTGCACCAGTATTTGTATCAAATACCTTATCAAATCCTAATCTTTTTAATGATGTAACCATCTTTCCTGTTGCATTTGTTCCAATTGGCATTCCAAATTCTTCTCCTATTGCAACCCTTATAGCTGGAGCAGTTTGCGCTATAACATAAGATTCCGGATCTCTTAATTTAGTCCATATTTCTTCTATTGATTCTTTTTCATGTAATGCTCCTGTTGGACATGACTCAATACATTGACCACAAAATGTACAATTTACATCATTTAAACTTTTATTTTCTATCGTAGATACACTTGAATTAAATCCCCTATTTGACACACTAATTGCCCCAATATTTTGAACATTCTTACAAGTTGCTACACATCTTCTACATAGAATACATTTATTAAAATCTCTTACAATTGAAGGTGATTTATCATCTATTTCATGTTCTAACATTTCACCTTCATAATTGATTTTATTTATATTATATTTTTTAGCAAGTGATTGTAATTCACAATTTCCTGAACGAATACATGTCAAACAATCTTTATGGTGATTTGAAAGCAATAAGTCTAAAACTGTTCTTCTTGCATCCATTACAGCTTTACTATTTGTATATACTACCATTCCTTCCTCAACTTTTTGAATGCAAGATGTCGCAAATCCTCTTCTTCCTTCAATTTCAACAATACACATTCTACAATCTCCTGCATTGTTTATATCTTTAAGGTAGCATAATGTTGGAATATTTATTCCTGCCTGTTTTGCTGCTTGTAAAATAGTAGTTCCAACATTAGCTTTCACCTCTTGACCATCAATTGTCAATGTTATTATATTCTCTTCCATAGTATTTTTTCCTTTCTTAATCATAAAATGATTTTATGTTTACAAAGTTGCCAAACATCTCCGACCCCAATGGCAAATTATGATATAGCATGGAAAGGACAAGATCTAATACAAGTACCACATTTAATACATTTTTCTTGATTTATATGTCTTTTATCTCTTCCCTCTCCTTCAATTGCTCCAACTGGACAATTTCTTTGGCAAAGTCCACATCCTTTGCATAATTCTTCATTTATAGTTATTTTTGATATCGCTTTACATTCATTTGCTCTACATTTTTTATCTATTGCATGTTCTTTATATTCATCTCTAAAATATTTTAATGTACTAAGTACAGGATTTGGTGCACTTTGCCCTAATCCACATACACTGGCATTTCTTATATCATTTGCTAATTGCTCTAGTTTATATATGTCTTGTTCTTCGCCTTTTCCTTCACATAGTTTTTCTAAAATTTCTAACATTCTTTTAGTTCCGATTCGACAAGGTGTACATTTTCCACAACTTTCATCAACGGTGAATTCTAAATAGAATTTTGATAATGCGACCATACATTTTGTATCGTCCATTACAATTAGTCCACCAGATCCCATCATTGAACCAATTTCTTTTAAAGATTCATAATCTATTGGTGTATCTAAATGTTGTTTTGGTATACAACCTCCTGAAGGTCCTCCTGTTTGAGCTGCTTTAAAGTCTCTTCCATTTGGAATTCCTCCACCTATATCATAAACTATTTCTCTTAATGTTGTTCCCATAGGTACTTCTACTAATCCTATATTATTAACATTTCCTCCTAATGCAAATACTTTTGTTCCTTTTGAATTTTCTGTTCCTATTGATGAATACCAGTCTGCTCCATTTAATATTATTCTTGTTACATTTGCGTATGTTTCAACATTATTTATTAAAGTTGGTTTGCCCCATAAACCTGAATTTGCAGGGTAAGGTGGTTTTACTCTAGGTTGTCCTCTTTTTCCTTCTATTGATTCTAGTAGTGCTGTTTCTTCTCCACAAACAAATGCTCCTGCACCTAGTCTTATTTCTATATCAAAACTATATCCGGTTCCTAAAATATTTTCACCAAGTAATCCATAGTTTCTGGCTTGTTCGATTGCGATTTTTAATCTTTCAACTGCAATTGGATATTCTGCTCTTACATATATAAATCCTTTATTTGCTCCTATTGAATATGCAGCTATAGTCATAGCTTCTAATATACTATGTGGGTCACCTTCTAATATGCTTCTATCCATAAAGGCTCCTGGATCTCCTTCATCTGCATTACAAACAACGTATTTTATATCTCCTTCAACGTTTTTTGTTAATTCCCATTTTTTGCCTGTAGGAAATCCTGCTCCACCTCTACCTCTTAGTCCAGATTTTGTAATTTCTTCTATTACTTGCTCTCTTGTCATAGATGTTAATACTTTTTCAATAGCTTTATATCCATCAAAAGCTATATATTCATCTATGTTTTCAGGATTTATTAATCCACAATTTTTTAAAGCAATTCTTTTTTGTTTTTTATAGAAATTTAATTCATCTAATTTATTAACTAGAGTTCCATCAACATCTTTACAAAGTAATCTTTCAACTTTTTGCCCTTCGATTATATGTTTTTGAATAATTTCTTCACAATCTTCTGGCTTGACCATTGCATAAAATGTATCTTCTGGTCTAATGATTACAATCGGACCTTTTGCACATAATCCAAAACAACCAGTTTTTATCACTCTAACATTTTCTATTTTTTTCTCTTCAATAATTCTTTTAAAATTTTCTAATATTTTAGGTGATTTCGAAGAAGTACATCCTGTACCATGACAAACTAATATATGTTTTTCTCTTGTATCAGATTCAGTATTTACTCTTAAGTCTAATTCAGCTCTTTTTATTTTTCTAATTTCTTCAATTTCATCTATTGTTTTCATTTTATTTACCTCCATTTTTGTCCATTTTGTACCTGGGTTCTGACCCAAATGGACATTAGTGTCCATCTGTACCTGTCCCCAAAAGGACATCTAGCACTTCATCTAATTTTTGAACAGTAGCTTTTCCATATACTTCACCATTTACGGTAAATACAGGTGCTAATCCACATGCACCAACACATCTCATAGGTTCAATTGTAAACATTCCATCTTCTGTTGTTTGTCCTTCCTCAATTTTTAATCTTTCTTTTAATCTATCCATGATTTTTTGAGAACCTTTAACATAACATGCTGTTCCAAGACATACAGATATTTTATATTTTCCTTGTGGTTCTAATGAAAATCTTGAATAAAATGTAACTACTCCATATATTTCAGCCATTGGTATTTCAAGGTAATCTGATAACCCTTTTTGTGATTCTATAGGTATATAACCATAATGTTCTTGTACTTCATTTAGCATTTGTATTAAATTATCTTTTTCTGGTAAATATTTTTCTAATAGATTTTGCATAAACTCGTCCATAATTTTTCCTCCGTTTTTTTATTTCAATTTCATTATAACATAACTTTTAAAAAAATAAATAAAAAAATATAAATTTATTAAAATTTGATTTTTTTATAATAAAGTGTTATAATTATATTATGTAACTTAATGGTTCTGATTTAATTTAAAGGGAGGATACACATGTATCTTATGAATTGCACCTATGGAGATATGTTAAAGCATTTAATTAGTGAAGTTACAAGTAATAAGCAGCGGTTTTGGCTTCAAAAATGCTTTAACAAATTCGAATCCCACATTCGGCAATGCGAGGAAGATGAATTTCTCACTTTCGGAGAGTTTATCTCCATGTATTGTTGTTAAAAGGAAGGCGGTGACAAAATTATGTCATCGCCTTTATATTTCCTTTTAATTTATTAATTTTTCTAGTTCTTTTATTTTATCTCTTAATTCTGCTGCTTTTTCAAATTCCATTTTTGCTGCATATTCAAGCATTTCGTCTGTTAGTTTAATTATTGTAGTTTTTATATCTTCATCTTTTTCTAATTTATATTCTACACTTATATCTTCAACATTTGTCACTGAAATAGAATCTCTAACTGATTTACTAATTGTTTTAGGTGTTATTCCATGTTTTTCATTATACTCTGTCTGTATTTTTCTCCTTCTATTTGTTTCAGATATTGCTCTTTCCATACTTTCTGTAAGTTCATCTGCATACATTATAACTGTACCATCTGTGTTTCTTGCAGCTCTTCCTATTGTTTGTATTAAAGATCTTTCTGAACGTAAAAATCCTTCTTTGTCTGCATCAAGTATTGCTACCAATGAAACTTCAGGTATATCTAAACCTTCTCTTAATAAATTTATACCTACAAGTACATCAAACTTTCCAAGTCTCAAGTTTCTTATTATTTCCATTCTTTCTAAAGCTTTTGTATCTGAATGCATGTAATTTACTTTTATATCTAACCCTTTTAAATATGATGTTAAATCTTCTGCCATCTTTTTAGTTAATGTCGTCACTAATACTCTTTCTTTTCTTTCTACTCTTATTCTAATTTGTTCTAATAAATCATCAATTTGATTTGTAACAGGTCTTACTTCGATTTTAGGGTCTAGTAATCCTGTTGGTCTAATAATTTGTTCTACAACATTTTCTTTGCTATGTTCTTTCTCATATTCAGCTGGTGTTGCACTAACAAATACTACTTGATTTACTCTTTCTTCAAATTCTTTAAATGTAAGTGGTCTATTGTCAAATGCAGATGGTAATCTAAAACCATAATTTACTAAAGATTCTTTCCTTGCTCTATCTCCATTATACATTGCTCTAACTTGTGGTATTGTAGCATGTGATTCATCTATCAGTAATAAAAAGTCATCAGGAAAATAGTCAAATAATGTATATGGTGGACTTCCTGCTGGTCTTCCACTTATATGTCTTGAATAGTTTTCTATTCCTGAACAAAAGCCTGTTTCTTTCATCATTTCCATGTCAAAATTAGTTCTTTCTTCTATTCTTTGAGCTTCTATTAACTTATTTTGAGATTTAAAATATTTTACTCTCTCTTCCATCTCTTGTTCAATTGTAACTAACGCCTTTTCCATTTTGTCTTTAGTTGTTACATAATGTGATGCAGGTGAAATTAAAATATGTCTTCTTGTCCCTATTGGTTTCCCAGTTAACGCATTAATTTCTGTGATTTTTTCAATTTCATCTCCCCAAAACTCTACTCTTACTGCATTTTCTGATTCATTAGCTGGATATATTTCAACTATATCTCCTTTTGCTCTAAATGTTCCTCTTTTAAAGTCTATTTCATTTCTCGAATATTGCATTGTAATTAACTTTTTTAAAACCGCTTCTCTTGATTTTTGCATACCTGGTCTTAAAGATAACATTAAACCTTGATAATCAACTGGATCTCCTAAACCATATATACAAGATACAGATGCAACTATAATTACATCTCTTGTTTCAAATAAAGATAATGTTGCAGAATGTCTTAATTTATCAATTTCATCATTTATTGATGCATCTTTTTCTATATATGTATCTGTTGAAGCTATATAACTTTCAGGTTGATAATAATCATAATAAGACACAAAATATTCAACATTATTTTCAGGGAAAAACTCTTTAAATTCTGAATATAGTTGTCCTGCCAATGTCTTATTATGAGCTAAAACTAATGTAGGCTTTTGAACTTTATTGATAATATTTGCCATAGTAAAAGTTTTACCGTGAACCTGTTACACCTAGAAGAGTTTGATATTTCTTGCCTTCTTCTATTCCTTTTGATAAATATTCAATTGCTTCTGGTTGATCTCCTGTTGGTTTATATTTTGATACTAATTTAAACATTTTTCCTCCCTTTTTTTGCTGAAGCTGTCAGGATTGGTGTGTGAATTTTATATATTTAAAACCCAATAATTTTATTATACATTTCAATTGCATAATTATCTGTCATTCCTGAGATATAATAAATAATAGCTTTGTAATAATTTTTTTCATTATCTATATTAAATATAACATCATTTTTCATACATTCTTTTCTTTCTAAATTCCAGTAATTACATAACCATTCTTCAAAATCATTAATTACTTCTGGATACATTTTTTTAATTTTTTCTTTATTTTGATATGTTTGTTTTAAAGTTTCGTAAATTGTATTTAATACAATTTTAAAATATTGTTTTGATGTTGTTAACTTTTCTGATAAATATATATTTTTATAATTGAATCTTTTAATTTCATTTAACATATCAAAAATATTCTGAGAAAAACATAAGCCATTATCAGGATTTGAATTTTTGCACAAATCATAAATTAAATTATTTATAATTACTGTATTATTAATCACTTCTTCTGAATTATCATTAAATAATTTTTTTAGCTCAACTAAATGCTCATCTAAAATTCCTAATGTTTTTGCATCTTCAATATCTCTACCTAAATACGATATTTTATCTGATATTTTTACAACACAACCCTCCCAAGTATATGGATTATATTCATTTGGATGATTATATATCGATAAATCAATACAATCCTCTCTTGGTCTTAAATTATTTTCATCTATTTCACCACAATGAGATATAATTCCATCTCTTACAGCATAAGTTAAATTTAGATTTTGCTTATTTCCTTTATTATCTTCTAAAAGTTCAATATAATCTACCATATCTAATCCATTTTTTTCATGCCAAAATGTTTGTCCTATATCTCTTTTTGATATTTCAGAAAGAATCCTTTCACCTTCATGCCCAAATGGACTATGTCCTATATCATGTGCAATTGCTATAGCTCTTGTAAGTTCTACATTTAATCCTAGGTATTTTGCTATTGTATAACTAATTGATTCTACATGCATAACATGTTCAATTCTAGTACAAACATGATCATTTGCAGGTGAAAAAAATACTTGTGTTTTATGTTTTAATCTTCTAAAAGCTGTACTATGTAAAATTCTAGTATAATCTCTTTCAAATTGTGATCTAATGTCATTATTTCTAGAATATAATTCTTTTTCTCTTTTTATCATTTCATTCCATTTCACATTATTCTCTGTAGCTGAATACTCTAAAAAATTATTTTTCATCGATTTCCTCCATTACTTATTATATTTTATTGCCATTCTGTCGTTGCTGGTGGTTTACTTGTTACATCATAAATTATAAACTCGATTTTATCACCATAATTTTTTTCAATTTCTTTAACAATATTCTCTAATTGATTTTTTTCAACTTCTTTTCCAATTTCTCCTGGTCTACCAGTCATAAAATCATTTGTAACAAATGTCCTTATTGCAACTGAATATTTTTTATTAATTCCTATCGGTATTAATACTGCAAATGTTTGATTTACTTTTGCAGACTCTAAATTACTTGTAACTATTTTATCTAGTTCTCTTAGTAATTCTACATTTTCATCATTAATTTTCATATCATAACAATTTATATTATCATTTATATTTGATTTATTTAAAATATAACCAACTCTATTTATAGTATGAATTGAATCTGTTATTTCTTTTGCCTTAGATGTTATATTTTTCCAATTAAACTCAAGATTATTTCCTTCTATTAAACATAAATTTCTATAGCTTCTGCTATCACCTTGTACTCCAACAGATTTAATAGGAAGAATGAATCCATTTTCATTTACATTTCTCAATATATCATTTAATTTATTTATATCTTCAGATGTTATTTTTGCTTCATCACTTTTATCATGACAGATTAATCTTATAGCAAGTCCTGGACCTGGAAACGGCTGCCTTGAAGCAATACTTTCTTCTAAACCTAATTTTCTTGCAACTTTTCTAACTTCATCTTTATGCCAATCACTGTTTGTTTCAACTATAAGACCTTTTTTTCTCGCTTCTCTAACTATTTCAACATCATTATGGTGTGTTTTTATTTTATGTGCAAAACCACTTATATCCGGATTTCCACTTTCTATTAAATCTGGTCTTAAAGTACCTTGTGCAATAAATGTATTTTCAGGATTTAAGCCTAATCTTTCTATAACATTATTAGCTATTCTTATAAATATTTCTCCTATAATTTGTCTTTTTATTTCAGGATCAACAGTATCTACCAATGGTCCTAATTTTTTTCCATTTACTTCTACAACAGTATTAAAAAAATAATCTTTTGCATTTTCTCTAATTAAGTTTTTTAATCCAAGTTCTTTTAAATTTTCACATATAATATCACTTTCATTTTTTCTCATAAATCCTGAATCTATATGTATTGCATAAATATTATCTGCTGGTAAAGCTTTTACAAGTAATGCTGCTGTTACAGCGGAATCTACTCCACCACTTACAAGTACAATAACTTTATTGTTTCCTACTTTTTCTTTAATCATTTTTATAGATGTTTGAATTCTGTCGTCTAATGCATATACTTCCTTATATTCAGCAACTTTTCTTATGAAATTTTCGAACATTTTCATTCCGTTTTCTGTCAAATCAACTTCTGGATGAAACTGAAATCCATATATTTTTTTATCATCATTTCCAATTGCAGCGATAGCATTTCCAGACATTCCAATAATATCAAATCCTTTTGGTGTTTCATTTACAGTGTCTCCATGACTCATTAGAACCTGTTGATTTTCTGATAACCCTTCAAAAATTGGTGAATTAGTTTTTATAGTTATTTCACATTGTCCATATTCTTTTTTTAAATTACTATCTACTTTTCCTCCAAAATAATCAGATATTAATTGCATTCCATAGCAAATTCCAAGTACAGGAATTCCTAACTCAAATATTTTTTGATCAAATTTTAATCTTTGTGCTTCTCCTATATTATTTGGTCCTCCAGATAAAATAACTGATTTGTACCCTTTTAAATCTTCACTTTTTACATTTATAGGAAAAATATCAGACTTAACTCCCAATTCTCTAACTCTTCTATCTATTACCTTTGTATATTGACCTCCACAATCTAAAATAGCTAGTTTTTCCATATATACCTCCTAAAATAACTATAATAAATTTATTATACTATAAATCATTTTTAGGGTCAATTAAATTTTTTTTAAATTTTACTGGACAGTTTCTATTCTTTGTGTTATTATATAAAGGTAAACAAATGATTAAAATAATATTTATTGGAGGTAAAAAATGTTAAAAACAACTATTTTTAAAATTATATTTATAATAACAGTAATCACATTATTTATAGGATTTAATTATTGCTATGCAGTAGATTTAAATATATCTGATGATTTAACAAGTGATTTTTCTGATAATACAACAAATGAGTCATCTAATGAAACTTCAGATGAATCAAACACTTCTAGTGAAGAAGAAAATGATGATGAAGCTTATGATGATAGTGATAGTGATAGTGATACTTATTCTGATTCAAACACTAGTTATGATAATACTAGTGAAGAAACTAATACCACTAACACTAGTTCAACTACAGTTTCAAATTCTTTGCCAGAAAGTAATTTAGGTTTATCCAATATTGTTAATATTTTATTAATAGTTATAGGAATATTACTTATATTATTATCAATAGCAATTTTAATAAGATTAAAAAATTAATTTTTAAAAAAAGGTTCGCTTCTCTATATCGAACCTTTTATTTTTTTTGAATTTTTTGTATGTATAATTTATTTAAATTTAAAAATACTATAATTAGAATTTGTTTTTATAATTATTTTAAAAACAGTTTTTAATTTTTAATAGGAGGATAATTTTATGTACAAAAAATTATTAATAGGAACTATTATTCTTGTTGCGACAATATTTACATTTTCAATTTGTTTTGGTGCAGATAATAATAATATGACTCAAGATATAAAAAATGCTGCTAACAATGTTACAAATGGAATAAGAAATACTGTGGGAAATGCTGAAAATACTATTGAAGGTGCTACTAATAATGTTGCTGGAGCTACAAAAAATGCAACCAATATGAATAATAATACAAATAATAATACAGACTATAATGCAACAAGAACAGCAACAGGTACAACCGGTAATAATGAAACATTTATGGGAATGACATCAACTGCATGGACTTGGTTAATTATGGGTATTGCCGCTATAGCAATTATTGCACTAGTATGGTATTATTCAACACAATTACGTTCCTCAGATTATGATGAAAAACATTAAAACTAAAACAATTCAGAGATAATCTAATTTATTCTGAATTGTTTTTTATTTATATTTATGTTATAATAATCAAAGAAATGAGGTTTATTTATGGAAAAGAAAATTATAGCTAAAAATCCTACTGCTTATCATAATTATAATATTGAAAATAAAATAGAAGCTGGAATAGTTCTTTCTGGTACAGAAATTAAATCTATTAGAAATGGTAAAGTGAATTTAAAAGATTCATTTGCTATGTTAAAAAATAATGAAGTTTTTATTATTGGAATGCATATTAGTCCCTATGAACATGGAAATATTTATAATAAAGACCCTTTAAGAGATAGAAAAATTTTATTAAATAAACATGAAATAGAAAAACTTTTTGTTTTAACAAAACAAAAAGGATATAGTTTAGTTCCAATAAGTTTATATTTTAAAGGTAGCTTTGTAAAAATAGAACTAGGTATTGGAAAAGGCAAAAAATTATATGACAAGCGTCAAGATATTGCCAAAAAAGATGCTCAAAAACAAATTGCAATTAATTTGAAAAATAATTTGAGGACGAATTAATCGTCCTCTTTTTATATTTTATTAGTTGAACCGAAAACATCTATCATTTTATGTTTAACAGTTTCTTTTATTAATTCTCTTGCATTACCTAAATATTTTCTTGGATCAAAAGCTGATGGCTCTTCAACAAATGTTTTTCTAATTCCAGCTGTCATAGCAAGTCTTAAATCTGTATCAACATTTATTTTAGAAACTCCTGATTTACTTGCTTCATTTAAAATTTCATCTGGAACTCCTTTTGCACCAGGTAATTCTGCTCCATATTTATTACACATTTCAACAAGTTCAGGAATAACAGTTGAAGCACCATGTAAAACTATTGGAGTATTTGGTATTCTTTCTTTAATTTGTTTTAAAATGTCAAATCTAAGTTTAGCTTCTCCTTTAAATTTATATGCTCCATGACTTGTTCCTATTGCAATTGCAAGTGAATCACAACCTGTTCTTCTAACAAATTCTTCAGCTTGTGCTGGGTCTGTATACATAGCATCAGCTTCAGAAACATTAACATCATCCTCAATTCCTGCCAATTTTCCTAGTTCTGCTTCTACTACAACTCCTTTAGAATGAGCATAATCTACAACTTGTTTTGTTAATGCAACATTTTCTTCAAAATCATATTTAGACCCATCAATCATAACAGATGTAAATCCTGCATCTATACACATTTTTGCTGTTTCAAAATCTGGTCCATGATCTAAATGAATAGCTACTGGAACTTCTGGATATTCTTCTACTGCTGCTTCAACCATTTTCATTAAATATCCTATTCTTGCATATTTAATAGCACTGCTAGAAGTTTGTAAAATTACTGGAGATTTAGCTTCATGAGCTGCATCCATAATTCCTTGAACTATTTCCATGTTGTTTACATTAAATGCTCCTATGGCATATCCTTCCCTCATTGATTTTTCAAACATTTCTTTTGTTGTTACTAACATTATAATCCTTCCTTTCTTATAAAACAATTTTATATTTTTCAGAATTATTTTATGTCTAATTTTTCAATATGTCAAGTCAAAAAAAATTTTGACAAAGAAGGACGGGTCATTTGATAAAAATGAACCCGCTCCTTCTTTGTAGATTTTTTAATTTTCATGATTTTCATAGCTTGCGCACATTGATTCATCAGGATTTTTTGTATCACATCCTTGCATTGGTGAAACATGAATTGCATCTAATATACATTTATCATGTTCTGTATTATTGTAT
The DNA here is from genome assembly GCA_946548575.1 of uncultured Clostridium sp. Lineage (GTDB taxonomy): Bacteria > Bacillota > Clostridia > TANB77 > CAG-508 > CAG-269. The sequence continues at coordinate 28,997 of CAMNPT010000002.1, forward strand.
TTACAACTTGCAACTGTACAATTAATTTTTTGGTTTTTCTCCATCTTAGAATACCTCCACTTTTAGTTCTAGAACAAAAAAAGTTCTATTTATATTATGTGGATTTTTTTTTATATTAATCAATTTTTATATAATAATTTTAATTTACTGGTCTTTTGTTTTACTTAAACATTGTTTGTCTGGTTCTTTAAAACTTAAATACCAATTAATACCATTTTTATTTTCATTTATGTTCTGTACTGTTTCTTCTAATTGTTTAAAGGTTTGTGGCATTTGAACTATCACTGGCTGATTAGGCATCCAGTTTGCTGCTGTAGAACCTTCTGTACAATCTGCCATTTGTATTGCTTGCACTGTTCTTAATATTTCTGGAATAAATCTTCCAACATTCATTGGATAAACCATTATTGTTCTTATTATACCTTTTTCATCTATAATAAATACATTTCTAACTGTCGATGTATTTGATATATCACTTGCTATCATTCCATATTTTCTTGAAATTTGTCCGCTTCTATCTGCAACTATTGGAAAAGATAACTTTATTCCTGTTCTACAATATATGTCATAAACCCATGCTAAATGTGAAGAATTACTATCAATGCTTAATCCTAATAATTCTGTATTTATTTTTTTAAAAAAAGGATATGCTCTTTCAAATGCAATCATCTCAGTTGTACATACTGGAGTAAAATCTCCAGGATGACTAAAAAATACAAGCCATTTTCCTTTGTAATTATCTAAATTTATTTTTCCAAAAGTAGTATCTGCTTCAAAATCAGGTGCTTTTTGCCCTATTTTTACATTTCCATTCATCATTAATTCATAATCCATAATTAATAAAAACTCCTCTCATATTATTATTTTATAATATGAGAGAAGTTATAATTAAGTTCAATTTTCATTTTCCATATCTTTTATATTGTTTGATTTTTTTAATAACTTAAAAATTTTACTTAGTTTATTTGTATTTTCATAATTAATATTTTTATCATTTGACACTATTGGATGAATTTCATATTTTATATTAAATATTTTAAAATCTTCTAATTCATCTTTTTCTAAACAATCTAAATAAACATTTAGTTCATCTAAATTTTTACAAGCAGTTATAATTGCTGGATGTAAATATCTTTTAAACATCATTTCAATTGGTAATGTTAATGTATATATAGATGAATTTTTTTTACTTTTTGATATAAGATTTATTGTTTCATTATATCTTGATACAAACTGAAATTTATAGTATGAAAGAGGTTTAGTAAATTTATTAGATATAACATCTTCAGCTAATTTGAAATCATTTTCTTTATTTTCTAATAATTCTTCAATTTCATTTGAAGTATATGGTAAAATAACCTTATCTTGTATCTCTGATATAAGCAAAGTATCATTGTTTTCTATTTTATTAACTTGTTCAGATTCATTTTTTATCATAATTGATCATCCTCTTTATATTTTGGTATATTATACATTTCACGAGCTTCTTCTCGTATCATTCTTTTTTCTTCTTTTAAAATAATGTGTAAATAAATCAATATAACTGTTAATATAATTATAGTAATTTCTATTCCAGTTAAAAGCTTTGTTGATATTTTACCACCATTATCTAATCTATAAATTACTTTTCCTTTTATCTGTTCATAATTAACTAATTCTGCATCTGGTCCACTATTATTATCTCCCTTTGTCTGAAATTGTATTCTTCCATCATCAGATTTAGAGATTTGAATTACTCTATGTGTAGTGGTATTTTTTTCATTACCAGTATAATATGTTATAATATCATTTTCATTAATTTCATCTATATTTACTTTTTTTGTAACTATTAAATCTCCCTTATTATATGTTGGTTGCATGCTGTTTGTAGTTACCACATATTTCTTAAAACCAAAAATATCAATATCTTTTTCCTTCTTTATATAAACAGAAAAAGCTGTATCAATTAATATTAAAAAAGCAATAATAACAAATGTAAAAAATATAAATTTATAATATCTTCTTCTTTTTCTTTTTCTTTCATTTTTTTGTTTTATCATATCATTTGTATATATCATTTATTATTCTCCCTGTTTTAATCTTAAATAACCTAGTTCATCCCAGACATTATAAGCTAAATTAAGTCTAAATACTAATGTTGGCTTTGCTCCTGCTCTGTTTTTATCTACAACACATGCATAATATCTAACATCAGGATCATCATATTTTTTAAGTGGAAAATATTCAGTATCAACTTCTTTTAAAGAATATTCATAATTTTTTAAAGTATCTCTATGTATCTGTTTCATTAAAGTTAAAGTATCTAATACTTCTTTAACTGTTCTACTAACTGCCAAATCATTTACAGTTAAATTAACTGGTAATGTATCACTTTCTGCTAATTGTAATGTTGAACAAATATATAAATTAAAATTTTGTGCTAAGTTTGATAGTATTGTTGCTGTTTTCTTTAATTCTTCACCTATACCAATATTTGCTGTATCTGTTTTTAGTGTATCATAAAAAACATACTCAATTTGTTCTTTATAATAATAATTCATTATAACTTTTTTTAATTCATCATTTGTATGGTCTGTAATATTTATAAAATAGATTGAATTTTTAATTTCTTTACTTGCCCAATCTGTTATTGCAACAACTTTTTTAAAATCAGAAGAAACCTTTAAAAGTCTTTTTACAAATTCTCCTTGTTTTTCACCTTCATTTTTTACAACATAACCTTTTTCATCAACTTGTACTTCATTTGGATTATCTGGTCTAAATTTAAATTCCAATAATTCACCTTCTGTTATGGTTACATCTTGTCCATGTAATTTTTTTATTTTTGGATTATTAATAATTGTAGTAATTAAACAAAGTTTCATTTTTTCTTCTGACATTTCGTTTGATATTACTAAAACTTTCTTTTTATGAACTAATGCTGTATGTGCTGCAATATTCATTGTAAGCCTACTTTTACCTGCATTTGAAGGCATTGCAATAGACATAGTTTCTCCCTTTCTTATTCCTTTGAATACACTATTAAGGATAGGAAAAGGTAATTCTAATCCATTTCTTAAATTATTTTCACCTATTTCTAAGAAGTCAGTTAAATGCTCATTTAAAACTGCTCTTTTAAATTTCTCAGTATCATTAATTTGAATAATAGCACTTTCTACTTCTTCTATAGACATTTTATCATATAAAAGATAGTCTGTAATTTCAACTACTTTGTCTTGAATGGTTTTTACAGGTATGGCTAAATAATTTTTTCTTAATACAAATAATTTTTTTAATTCTAAATATATTTTTTCCATATCATAATTTTTGTTTTCAACTTGTGATTTTAATTCATTTTTAAAATGATAAACTCTTTCTGAATCTTTTGCAAAATTAAAGTTTTGCTTAGCTATTTCAGGTGTGTATCTTCCACCTTCTGTAAATAATACACTTTTATATACATTTAGAATTTCTTCATCCTCAAAATAGCATAAATCATATACAAAATAATATTTTACTATTAATTTAGGATCTGTAAGTAATAGTCCCATATATATATGTTCTAATTCTATATTACTTAACTTCTTTGGATATATACCCTGATCTTCTTCAACTTCTTCAATTATTTCTTCTGGCTCTTCTTGTGTATTATTTAATTCTTCTATTTTCTTTAGTACTTCCATATATTCTTCATTTAGTAAACTTTCTTTTATTTCATCTATCTTATCTTTGTTTTTATCAGTAACAGGAATATTGTTTATCAATTCGTATATTTTCTTTATTTTATCTTTTTCCATATCTATCCTCCATTTTTTTCTTTATTATATACTTTTACAATATTTTTCGCAATAGATTTTTTATAAAATTTATGATATACTATTTAAGGTGATTGAAATGGCCTTTGATGGAATCGTAACAAAAGCTATTGCTTCTGAATTACAGCAACTTTTGGGAGCAAGAATTGATAAAATATTTCAACCTAATTCTAATAATATAATTTTAGGTTTTTATTTTAATGGAAATAATTATGCTTTAAATATATGCACTAATTCTAATAATTATAGAATAAGCTTAACTACTCATCCTAAACCAAATCCAAAAATTGCACCTAATTTTTGTATGGTTTTAAGAAAACATTTACTTGGATTACATATAAAAAATATTATTACTAATAATTTGGAAAGAATTATAACAATTGAATTTGAAGGGTTTGATGATATTGATGACATTGTTTCTAAAAAACTTGTCATAGAATTGATGGGCAAACATTGTAATGTAATCTTACTTAATGAGGAAAATATTATTATTGATAGTTTACGTCATATTAATAATGAAAATAGTACTCATATTATTATTCCAAATATTAGATATAAATATCCAAATGTTTCAAAACTTAATTTTTTAGATTGTTTAAATTTTGAAGAATTTAAAAATAAAACAAATAATAATATTGATTGTATTTCCGATATTTATAATGGTATTAGCAAACAATTTATTAATTTTATTAAAGAAAATTTATTAATTAATGATTTAGAGAGTATTTACAATTATTTAAATAGCATAATTTCAAATACAGATTCTTTAAATTTAAAATTTGAAATATATAATAATGATTATTTTTTAGTACCTTCTTCTTATTTAGAAAACTTATCATTAAATTTTTTCATAGATGATTTTTATTATAAAAAAGAATGTGCTGAAGATTTAAAAATATATAGAGATACTGTACTTAAACTTATATTATCTACTTTATCAAAATATAAGAAAAGACTTAAAAATATTGATACCAAATTATCAGAATGTACTAATATGGATAAATATAGGTTATATGGAGAACTTATTACTGCAAATTTATATAAAATCAAAAAAGATAATTTATCTGAAATTAAATTAGAAAATTATTATGATAATAATAATTTAATTACTATTCCTTTAGATAATAAATATTCGCCAAATATTAATGCTAAAAAATTTTTTAAAAAATATAACAAATTAAAAAATGCTTTAGAAGTTGTTAGTATACAAAAAAAGGAAACTATTGAAGAATTAAATTATATAGAAAGTATTGTTTATGAATTAGAAGCGGCAACCTCAGTTGAAGATGTTTCTGAAATATTTGATGAAATTTCCGAAAATGTTATATTTAAGGATAAAACTGATAAATTTAAGCAGAAGAAAAACGTAAAAGTAAAAAAATCATCATTAACAAGAAATAAAAAAGTATCATTTAATCCTCTAAAATATTCGATTAATGGGTATACACTTTTAGTTGGAAGAAATAATAAAGAGAATGATTATTTAACCTTAAAATATGCACATAAATCAGATTTATGGTTTCATACAAAAGAAATTCATGGAAGTCATGCTATACTTTTATTAAATATGTCTAATACAAAAAAAGAACCAAGTAAAGATATTTTAATAAAATGTGCTGAAATTACTGCTAAACATAGTAAGGCTAAATTTTCTTCAAATGTACCTGTTGACTACTGTGAAGTTAAATATGTTAAAAAACCCCATGGTGCAAAACCTGGTATGGTTATTTATAGTAATAATTCAACATTATTTGTAACTCCTAAATAAATTGAAATTGTTGCTCTTAGTAAAATGAACATTTTTTGATTTTTTATGTAAATTGTGGTATAATTAATGTAGGTGAAACGTTTATACTCCGATTCATCTGTAGCTTTTAACATTTTTATTGGGCAATTGCCCACAAGGAGGAACATTATGGAAGAAAGAATCATTAGAGTAAATGGATGTGACTACATTATACGGGTCGAAGAATATAATGTCTTCATTGGCACACCTGGAGTTGTTTCCAGGATTGGAGGCCAATTAATGGCACATAAAGTAATGGAATCCCTGAAATGGGAACCTACAAGAACTTTCTTAGATCTGCACTTGAAAGGAAGATCCTGCATTGGTGTAGGATACAAAATTCCATATTTTATTCGCCTGTTTCATAAGCCGATGGAATACATTATCCAGAACATCTAAACACCTAAAAAACCACTCTTAATTTAAGAGTGGTTTTTTCTCTTGCCATTTATCTCCGACCCCATTGGCAACTTTTAAAAAAAGATTCCGTATGTAAAAATTAGTGCTGTTAATATTTCAATTTTACTCCATTCATGGTCTAAAAATTTTATTTTTCCTAATCCATCTGTTAGTGAACCTTCTATTTTGTCTACTATTGAGGTTTTAAAATATTTTACTCCTTCAGCTTCAAAGAAAAACGAAAAATCTTGAGATTTGTTATTTTTATCAATTTCAACATATTTTGTACCTATGATATTATCTTTATCATTATATAAGTCAAATTTGATTAAATTACCTTCTAATTTAGATGTGTCTTCTATTCTTCCTTTTACTTTTCCATTTACTCTTGTTGATTCAGCTTCTGTTATTTCAATTCCAGGTATATCACTTTCTTTTGAATCCATTTTTTTATATGATGCATTTAATCCCATATTTATTATTATTTCTGAAAAAACAATAAATAATACTAACCACATGACATATTTAAATAGTGTTTTTAATCTACTCATAATATTTCTCCAATTCTTACTAATATGTCTATATTATAGCAAATTTTATAAGATTTTTCAATATATCTAATCATAATATCCCTTATTTTATATTTTATAACATTATCTAATCACTTTCAACATCAAATTGTGAATTGTATAATCCTGCATAAAATCCGTTTTTTGCAAGAAGTTCTTCATGTTTTCCTTGTTCTACTATATCTCCATGGTTCATTACTAATATTAAATCTGCATTTTTTATAGTTGAAAGTCTATGTGCTATTATAAAGCTTGTTCTTCCTTGCATAAGAGTGTCCATAGCTTTTTGTATTTCTATTTCTGTTCTTGTATCTATTGAGCTTGTTGCTTCATCTAATATTAATATTTTAGGGTCTGTTAATATTACTCTTGCTATAGTTAATAATTGTTTTTGACCTGCTGACACATTACTAGATTCTTCGTTTAATACTGATTTATATCCTTTAGGTAATGTTTTTATAAAATGATGGACTCTTGCTGCCTTTGCAGCATTAATAACTTCTTCTTCTGTTGCGTTTTCTTTTCCATATTTTATATTGTCTTTAACTGTTCCACTAAATAGCCATGTATCTTGTAAAACCATACCAAATAGTCTTCTTAAATCTCCGCGTGTAAAGTCTTTTATATTGTGTCCATCTACTTTTATTTCACCTGAGTTTACATCATAAAATCTCATTAATAATTTTACCATTGTTGTTTTTCCTGCTCCTGTAGGTCCAACAATTGCTATTTTCTGACCTTCTTTTACTTGTGCATTAAAGTCATTTATTATTATATTATTTTCATCATATCCAAATTTGACATTATTGAATTCTATATTTCCTTTTATATTAGAAATATCTATTTTACCTTTTTGTGTTTCACTTTCTTCTGGTTGTTCTAAAAATTCAAATATTCGTTCTGCAGCAGCTATCATGGCTTGAAGCATTCCAGATATTTGTGCAATTTGATTTATTGGATGTGTGAATTGTTTATTATATTGTATAAAACTTTGTATATTCCCAACAGTAATTTTACCTTGTATTGCTAAATATCCCCCTGCTACAGCTACACCTACATATCCAACATTTGATATAAAATTCATTACAGGAAACATTAATCCAGATAAAAATTGAGATTTCCATCCAGAATGATATAATTCACTATTTGCTTTTTCAAATTCCTTTTGTGCTTTTTCCTCTCCATTAAATACTTTTACTATGTTCAAACCACCATATATTTCTTCAACTTGACCATTCACAGTAGCTAAATAGTCTTGCTGTTTTTTAAAATATTTTTGAGATTTACCTACAATAGTTTTTACAATAAGTCCTGATATTGGAAGAATAACAAGAGATATTAGAGTCATTTCCCAGCTTATAGAAAACATCATTATTAATATTCCTACTATTGTACAAATTGAGGTTATTATTTGTGTTATACTTTGGTTTAAGTTAGAGTTCAATGTATCAATATCATTTGTAATAATAGATAAAATTTCTCCATGTGTTTTTGTATCAAAATATTTCATAGGTAGCTTGTTTATTTTTTGAGCAATATCATTTCTTAATTTATATGTAAGCTTTTGAGATACTCCTGTCATTGTAAATCCTTGTACAAAAGAGAAAATGGCACTTACACTATATAATCCAAGTAACATTAATAAAATTTGTCCAATTTTGTCAAAATCAATTCCACTTCCACCAGATAATTTTGAAACTAATCCATTAAATATTTCTGTTGTGGCATTTCCAAGTATTTTAGGTCCTATAATTGTAAAAATTGTACTTCCAATTGCAAATATAAAAACAATTATAAGTTTAAATCTATAGTCAACTAAATAATTATTAATAAGTTTTTTAGTAGTTCCTTTAAAATTTTTTGCTCTTTCTGTAGTAAGACCTTTTCTTCCTGGCCTGGCCATATTTCTTGGCATAATTATTCCTCCTCTCCATGTCCTTTAGGTGACATATCTCTATGGGACATTTCTTCTTCTGAAAGCTGTGATAGTGCAATTTGTCTATATGTTTCATTATTTTTCATCAATGTTTCATGTGTTCCAATTCCTACTATTTTTCCTTCATCTAGTACTATTATCTGGTCAGCATTTAAAATTGTACTTATTCTTTGTGCTACAATTATAACTGTTTTATTTTGAGTTTTTTCTTTTAAAGCTTCCCTTAAATTGCTATCTGTTTTAAAATCTAATGCTGAAAAACTATCATCAAATACAAATATTTCTGGATCTTTTGCAATTGCCCTTGCAATAGATATACGTTGTTTTTGACCTCCAGATACATTTGTTCCACCTTGTGAAATTGGAGATTTATATTTTTCTTCCATTTTTTCAATAAATTCTGTAGCTTGCGCTATTTTTGCTGCTTCTATCATTTTTTCATCAGAGATATTTTCATCTGCATATTTTATGTTTGATTCTATTGTTCCTGAAAACAATATTCCCCTTTGTGGCACAAACCCTATAATATCTCTCAATTTTTTTTGAGATACATCTTGTATATTTACACCATCTATTAGAATTTCACCATTTGTAACATCATAAAATCTTGGTAATAAATTAACAATAGTTGACTTTCCACTTCCTGTACTTCCAATGATTGCTGTTGTTTTTCCTGGCTCAGCTATAAAGTTTATATCCTCTAATATTTCTGTTTCTGCATCTGGATATTTGAAACTTACATTTTTAAATTCTACTAATCCCTTTTTATTTACATCAAATTCTAATGTTTCTTTCTTATCTTTTATGTCTGGCTCTGTTTCTAGAACTTCATTTATTCTACTACTTGAAATTGATGCTCTTGGAAGTGCAATTGATATCATTGAAATCATTAAAAATGCTGTTACAATTTGCATCATATATTGAATAAATGCCATCATATCTCCAACTTGTACAAGTCCTTGGTCAACACTATGTCCTCCGACCCATATAACTAAAATACCCATACCATTCATTATAAACATCATCATTGGCATCATTATAGACATTGTTTTATTTACAAATATATTTGTTTTCTTTAAATCATTATTTGCAACTTCAAATCTTGCTTCTTCACTTTTTTCTTTATTAAAAGCTCTTATAACTGGAAGACCTGTTAAAATTTCTCTAGATACTAAGTTTAGCCTATCTGTTAAATCTTGTAACTTTTTAAATTTTGGCATTGCTATTATAAATAAAGTACCTACAACAAATAAAATTGCTAACAAACCAACCCCTATAATCCAAGCCATAGAATTATCATTATTTGTTAAAACTTTAATAAATCCACCAATTCCAATTACAGGTGCATAAACTATTACTCTAAACATCATACTAACCATTTGTTGAATTTGTGAAATATCATTTGTGCTTCTTGTAATTAGTGATGCTGTTGAAAACTCTCTTAATTCTTTAGTTGAAAAACTAACAACTTTTTTAAATACTTTTTCTCTAAGTAATCTACCTAATTTAGCACCAACTTTTGCAGATAATAGCATAACAGAAATAGCACATACCATTGCAATTAATGCAATACCTAGCATTTGAAGACCAGATTTTAAAATGTAGTTATTTTGCAATTTATCTGTATCTATACCTAAATCTTTGTAAATTAACTTTATACTACTTACCGCTGTTTGCTCTTTAATAGAGTCTGACATTTCATTTATCCTATCTGTTAATTGAGCAAGTATTGGCTCTTTTTCTTGTTCTGGCATATTGATAAACTCTTTATTTTTTAAATTAGGAAACTTTATTAAAGGAGCTACTAAAATAGAAGATAATTCGTTTAATTTATCTTCATCAATTTGATTTAATACATAAATTGTATTAGGCTCAATTTTATTATCTTTACCTAAATATTGGTTTACAATTTTTTCTTGATATTCAGTTTTATTATCTTCTATTAAAGAATAATTATTTAAAACTTCATCATCTTTATCTGTGAATTGAAGTATTTCTTCCATATCATCTTTAGAAATAATGCTTGGCACACTACTTTCTATTCCACCAGCTTGTATACCCACATTTACTATTTTAGATGTATATTCTGGCAAAGCTAAATCTATTGTAGCTTGCACACATAACAAAATTACAATTACAACTACTGACCAAAATGTATATTTTAAATTACTTATGATTTTTAACATAATTCCTCCTTCTATTTTATTATTCAATCTTTCTTCGAATAATAAAAGTACCTTATTATTATACTTAATAAGGCACTTTTTGTAAATGTTTTTTTTATAATTTATAGAAAAACTACATTTTTCTAAATACTCCCGATACTTTTCCTAAAATTTCGCAAGTTGGTACTATTATTGGATCCATTGTACTGTTTTCTGGCTGTAATCTAATATGGTCTTTTTCTTTATAAAATGTTTTAACTGTTGCTTCTTCACCAATTAATGCAACTACGATTTCTCCATTGTTTGCAGTATTTTGTCTTTTTATTAATATATAATCTCCATCAAGAATTCCAGCTTCAATCATACTTTCTCCTCTAACAGTTAGCATAAAGCTTTCTGAATTTCCAACAAAGTCAATTGGAATTGGGAAAGTATCTGTTACATTTTCAACAGCTAATATTGGCTCTCCTGCTGTAATCTTACCTATAATAGGTACTTCTACTAATTCTTTTTGTGTGTAAAAATCTTTACTTGAAGTTTTCTTTACTTCTCCTGAACCACCTTTTAATAATCTTAAAGTTCTACCTTTTTTATCTTGTTTTTTGATATATCCTTTGTCTTCTAATTTAGCTAAATATCCATGTACTGTAGCAGTTGAGCTTAACCCTACTGCCTTTCCTATTTCTCTAACTGATGGTGGATATCCTTGTGTCATTATTTGCTTTTCAATAAATCTTAATATTGCTTTTTCCCTTTTATTTAATTCTGGTTTTTTTCTTGTGGCCATTTTTTATCACTCCTATTTTTTTATTTGCAAACATAATATCATACAAACAAAAAAATGTCAAACATATTTTTGATTTTTTTTAAATTTTATAATATTTATTTTTCAAATTATTGTTCTTATCTTTTGCATGTGATATAATAAATTTAATTTTATAGAAACTTGGTGAAAAATATGAAAAATTTTTTTATTATATTAATTATGAAAATAATACATTTTGTCTTGAAAATACTAGGTAAAAACGGTGGTAATATTTTAGGAAAAATTGCTTATGATTGGAATCCTAATATTTTTAAATATTTTAAAATAAATTGTCCTGTTATCGCTGTTACTGCAACAAATGGAAAAACAATGACAAATAATGCAATTGGATTTACTTTTCAAACTGCAGGAAAACACGTTGTTAGCAATATAGAAGGTAACAATATGGAAACAGGTATACTTTCGACAATTTTAAAAAACTGTACTTTAACTGGAAAAATCAAGGCAGATTATTTAGTATTTGAAGTTGACGAGGGTTATGTTCCCGTTGTTTTTAAAGATTTAAGATTAGATACATTAGTAATTCTTGATTTCTTTAGGGATCAATTAGATAGAAATGGAGAAGTTGAATCTTTAATTTTAAAAATAAATGAATTTTTAAAAACTTATACTGGAAATTTAGTATTAAATAATGACGATCCTAATGTTGCAAGACTTGGAATGGCTAATCCTGATAACAAAAATATTTATTATTTTAGTGTTGATAAATATCAAAATGCAACAGAAAACATGAAAGAAGCTGGAGAAGGTAAATTCTGTCCATTTTGTAATAGCAGATTAGAATATGAATATTATCAATATTCACATATAGGAAAATACAAATGTCCAACTTGTAATTATGGTGATAATAAAATTTATAAGTTTGCAACAAATATTGATTTAACCAATCAAACATTTAAAGTAAATGATGTAACATATAAAATTAAGTTTAACAGTATCTATCATATATATAATTTTCTAGCTGTTTTATCATGTGTTAGTTTATATAATATTGATACTAATTCAATAAAAAAAGCCTTTTCAGAATTCGTTTTAAATAATGGTAGATCAGAAAAAGTTGAAATACAAGGTGTAGAAACAATTATAAATCTTGCTAAAAATCCTACAGGATGTAATGTAAGTTTAAGATCTTTAAATGAAGACAATGAAGAAAAGGAATTATTATTCGTTTTAAATGACAATATGGCTGATGGACTTGATGTTTCTTGGATTTGGGATATTAATTTTGATAATTTAAATAATGTTTCAAGAATTATCACATCTGGTAAAAGACCTTATGATATTGCAATTAGAATAAAAACATCTGACTTTGATGAAAATAAAATAGAACCTTATTTAAATTTAAATGATGCAATAAATTCATTATATAAAACTAAGACAAAAAAATATATAATTGCAAATTATACTGCATTACAACCAACTAGAAAAGCACTTGGTTTATAATTTTTGTATTATAAGGAGATATAATTATGGAAAAAGAATTAAAAATATTATACCTATACCCAGATATATTAGAACTATATGGAGATTATGGAAATATACAAGTATTAAAATATAGACTAGAAAAACGTGGAATAAAATCAACTGTTGTTCCTTACTCTATAGGAGATGACATTCCTAACTTTTCTGATTTTGATTTAGTATTTTCTGGTGGAGGTGCTGACCAAGAACAAGGAATATTAGCAGAAGATTTAATAAAATATAAAGATAATATAAAACAAGCTGTTGAATCAGGTGTGTTTTTCTTATTAATTTGTGGCTCATATCAATTATTTGGAAAATATTATAAAGGTGTTGAAGGAAATATAATACCAGGATTAGAAATATTTCCATACTATACTGAAGCAATTGAAGATAGAACAAAAAGATGTATTGGAAATACCATTATATCTACAAATTTAAACGGAAAAGAATATAAAGTACTAGGTTTTGAAAATCATGGTGGACAAACATTCAATGTAGAAACACCTTTTGGCGAAGTTTTATCTGGTTATGGTAATAGTTTTGGTGACACAAAAGAAGGATTTTTTACAAAAAACGTAATTGCTACTTATTTACATCGGTCCACTACTTTCAAAAAATCCTAAATTAACTGATTATATAATAGAATATTGCTTAGAAAGAAAGTATAATGAAAAAATTGATTTAAAACCTCTAAATGATGAATATGAAAATAAATGTCGAGAACAACTTTTAAGAGGGATTTAGGGACGTTCTTTCCTTCCCTCTTTTAGGGATATAGGGACACTCCTTGTTTTTTAGCCAGGCAGTGTTCCTTTATTTTTTTCTTTATGATTGATTGGAGTAAAAATTAGAAATTGTTAATTATTAGAATGAGGGATGTTCAGGGCAAAATGTATTATATTATTTTTTATTTCATTACTCGGCTCCCTTCATACGCTAAGAAGTTGTTATATTAGAAAACGAGCCGCTTTCACTCAGACCCTTTCGTACCTCAAGTGCCGTGAACATCCCTCATTTTCTAATATAACAACTTCTAAAGCTTTTTCAGTCGCATTCGTAATTACATGCAAAATAATATAATACATTTTGAACCTAAAAGAGGCTTATTCTAATAATTTACAAGTTCTTTTTGAATGAAATGAATAATTAAATAAAAAAATAAAGGAACACTTCCTGGCAAAAACCAAGGAGTGTCCCCATGTCCCTAAAAGAGGGAAGGAAAGAACGTCCCTAAATCCCTCACAAATGCATTACTCTTTGTTTTATTTCTTTAGTTTTTCCTACATTCCAGAAATTCTCGCCTAAATATCCGCAAGTACGTCTTACTACAGATAATTTTTTATGATCCATATTTCCACAATTAGGACATTCCCACTCATTATTTTTGTTAATAATTATTTCTCCATCAAAACCACATTCTAAACAATAATCAGATTTTGTATTAAATTCAGCATATTGAATATTATCATAAATAAATTTAACCACTGTTTCTAATGCCTCTAAATTCTTTGTAATATTAGGTATTTCTATATATGAAATACATCCTCCAGTTGAAATCCCCTGAAATTCACTTTCAAATGATAGTTTTGAAAATGCATCTATTTTTTCTCTAACATCAACATGATATGAATTAGTATAATATCCCTTATCAGTTATATCTTTAATAGTTCCAAATTTTTCTTTGTCTATTTTTGCAAACCTATAACATAAACTTTCTGCTGGTGTCCCATATAAAGCAAATCCTAAATTTGTTTCTTTTCTCCATTTAGTAACCTTATCTTTCATGTATTTCATAACCTTAACAGCAAAATCGTGTCCTTCAGGTGTCGTATGCGATACACCCTTGATTAATTTTGTCAATTCATAAATTCCAATATATCCAAGAGAAATAGATGAATATCCTCCATAAAGTAATTTATCTATTTTTTCCCCTTTTTTCAACCTTGCTATTGCACCATATTGCCAATGTATTGGGCTTATATCAGATGTTGTCCCTAAAAGTGCATAATGTCTACACATTAGCGCTTCCTTACATAATTCTAACCTTTCATCAAACAACTCCCAAAATTTATTTTCATCACCATCAGCTATAATTCCAATTTGAGGTAAATTTATACTAACTACACCTTGATTAAATCTTCCCTCAAATTTATAATTTCCATTTTCATCTTTCCAAGGTGAAAGAAAACTTCTGCATCCCATTGGACTAAAAACATTTCCTTCGTAATTTTCTTTCATTTTTTTAGCAGATATATAGTCTGGATACATTCTTTTTGCAGAACATTTTACGGCTATTTTAGTTAAATAGTCATATTTTCCCCCTGATAAATTATTACATTTATCTAATACATATACTAATTTCGGGAAAGCTGGTGTTACATAAACTCCTGCTTCATTTTTTATTCCTAAATATCTTTGATTCAAAACTTCTTCAATAATCATTGCATTTTCTTTTATGTATGGATCATCTTCTTCAAGATGTAAAAATAATGTAACAAAAGGAGATTGTCCATTTGTAGTGATTAGCGTATTTATTTGATATTGTATAGTTTGAACACCTGATTTAAGTTCATCTTTTAATCTTAATTGTGTTAATTCTTCTATGACATCTTTGCTTAATTTATTTTTGTATTTATCCTCTATCTCTTTTTTAAATTTATCATAACTTTTTCTTAAATATTTACCCAAATGAATTAAATCTACAGATTGTCCTCCATATTGATTACTTGCAACTGTTGCAATTATTTGAGTTATAACAGTACATGCAACTCGAAAACTTTTTGGAGATTCTATTAATTTTCCATTAATTACAGTTCCATTATCTAACATATCTCCTATATTTATTAAACAACAATTAAAAATAGGTTGAACAAAATAATCCATATCGTGAAAATGAAATACTCCATCTTGATGAGCTTTAGATATTTTTTCTGGTAATAAAATTCTTTTTGTTAAATCTCTTGAAACTTCTCCTGCTATATAATCTCTTTGAGTTGATGCTAAAACAGTATTTTTATTTGAGTTTTCCTCTGCTAATTCTTTATTTTCGTTTCTAATAAGTCCTAATATAGACTCATCTGTTGTATTTGATTTTCTAACTAAAGCTCTTGTATAACGATAAACGATATATTTTTTAGATAATTCATACTTTCCAATTTCCATTAACTTTTCTTCAATTATATCTTGAACATCTTCAACAAGTATTCTCTTTTTTCCTAATTCCTCTATATATTCTATAATTTCTTTAATTTCATCTTTTGTTGCCCTTTCTTTTTGTTTAACCTCTTTGTTAGCTTTCTCTATAGCAATTTGAATTTTAGATTTATCAAAATCTACAGCTCTTCCATCCCTTTTTATAACTTTCATCTAAATTTCCTCCTTAAGTTTTAAAACATTATATATAAATTATTATGATATTTAAAATTATATTTTTCTGTTGCAAAAGCAACAACTTTTTTATATTGTAACTTGTTGTTGAATTTTGTTATATATTACATTTTTATTACAAATATATTACAAATATATTTCTTTATTAATGTTGCAATTGCAACAATTTTAATATATAATATAAAAAAATTTTGAGGTTTATAATAATGAATAATAACTTTGATATAAAAAACTTTATTAAAGAATTTGAAAATAATTGTATAAAAGTTCAAAAAAAGACTTTCCAAAAAAATGAAGTAGTTACTACATATATTCAAAAAAGAAATCAATTTTGTATTTTACTAAATGGTAATGCAGATTTAGTTCGCTATGATTTTAATGGAAATAGAACTATAGTAGAACATCTTACAGAAAATGATATATTTGGTGAAGTATTTTATACTGTTACAACTAATAATGAATTATTAGTTGAAGCTCGTCAAAAATGTGAAGTTTTAATTTACTCTTATGATAATATACATTTTAAATGCAAAAATAATTGTAAATTTCATTCACAACTTTCTGAATTTTTGCCAGAATTAATATTAAATAAAATAACAGATTTAAATATGAGAGTTGAACTTTTAACAAAAAGAACTATTCGTGATAAATTATTAGGATATTTTTCTCTATTGTCAACTAGAAAACTAAGTAAATCTTTCAAAATTCCTTTTTCTTTAACAGATTTAGCTGATTATTTAAGTATTGATAGAAGTGCTATGATGCGTGAATTGAAACTTTTAAAAGATGATGGATTTATAGATAAAAATGGAAATACAATAACATTATTATATTAGAAACTAACTGATGGGAGAACCAATGGGGACAACCAATGGGGACGATCCTTTGAACCAATGGGGACGGTCCTTTTGGTTGAAAATTTTTAAATAAAATATTTTTATAATTATTTTTTTAATTTTCAACCAAAAGGACCGTCCCCATTGGTTGTCCCCATTGATTCGCCCTTATGGCAATTTTGGTTTTAATTCTAAATAAATTGGTTTTTCATCTTTTATTTTTGTACTTAATCCATGACCTGGATAAACTATTGTTTCTTCTGGCAAAATCATAATTTTATCCACGATTGATTCCATAATATCCTTCCTACTACCTGTTGGCAAATCTGTTCTACCCCATGTGCCTCTAAAAATAGTATCTCCCGAAAACAAACATTTTTCTGATTCACAATATAAGCAACTTCCTCCTTTTGTATGTCCAGGTGTATGAATTATTTTAAATTGTAAATTTCCTAAGTGAATTAAATCTTTATCATCAACTCTTGAATCCGCTTCTAATTCTATTGGCTTTTCTATTATATATGGTGTTAAATTTATATCTGCATTATTTAATCCTTCTGCATCAAATCTTTGTATTAATACCTTTCCACCACATTTATTCTTTAATTCTGTAACTCCCATTATATGGTCTCCATGACAATGTGTAAGATAAATATATTTTAAATTTCCTTTTAAAATATTAATCATTTCTTCAATTTTATCTACATCTCCTACCGGATCAATAACCATTATTTCTTTTGAATCTTCATCTAATATAATATAACAATTTGTTGGGTCACCTATCCAAGTATCAATTTTTAATTCTTTTAATATCATTTGTTATCTCCTTTATTTAATCTATGCCAGAGTAGACATTATTTCTTTCTTCTAACTTCATATACACTGTCTACTTTTCTTATAACCTTTAATGCTTTATTTAATTCTTCCAAATCTTCTACTTCTATAGTAATGTCAATTATTGCAATTTTCTCTTTTGTTGTTTTTGTATTAACTCCCAAGATTTTTGCTCTTGTTGTTCCTATTTCTTTTAGTATATCAACTAATAAACCTGATCTATCATTTGATTCTACCTCAATTTCAACTTGGTAAGAAGCTTCTTTTTCCTTATACCATTCAACATCTATTAGTCTATTTTCTTCTGTAAGTAAATCTCCTATATTTGTACAATCTTTTCTATGAACAGAGACTCCTCTACCTTTTGTAATATATCCTATTATTTCATCTCCAGGAAGTGGATTACAACACTTTGATAATTTTACTAAACAATTATCTATTCCTTTTACTATAATTCCAGAATTTGATGTTTTAATTTTTTTAGTTTTTGATTTTCTTAACTCTTCTATTTTTTCTTCTATGTTTTCTTCCTGATGTTCTTTTCTATATTCTTGTAACATTCTTGATATTACTTTAACTGGTGAATTTGCTCCAAATCCAACAGATAAATACATATCATCCATTGTTTTATATCCATATTTATTAAACATAGGTTCTGTATAATTTGACTTAAATAAATCATCATAAGACATACCTATCCTTTTTAATTCTTTTTCAATTAATTCCTTACCTTTTTCAATATTTTCTGCTTTTTGAGCTTTTTTAAACCAACTCTTAATTTTATTTTTTGCAGATGTACTTTTTACAAATTTAAGCCAATCCCTACTAGGTCCTTTTGAGTTTTCTGATGTTATTATTTCTACAATATCCCCTGTTTTAAGTGGTGTTATAATCGGCATCATTTTACTATTTATTTTACATCCTGTCATATGATGTCCTATTTCAGCATGTATGCTATAGGCAAAATCTATTGATGTAGCTCCTCTAGGTAAAACCTTTATTTCTCCTCTTGGTGTAAAAACATATACCTCATCTTCAAATAACTCTGTTTTTAGTGTTTCTAAAAATTCTTGTGGGTCTTGCATATCTTTTTGCCATTCCAATGTTTCACGAAGCCATGCTAGTTTATCTTCTTCAACTTTTACAGATTGTTTTTTTCCAAAATAACTTGCCTCTTTATATGCCCAGTGAGCAGCAATACCATATTCAGCTATTTTATGCATGTCCCAAGTACGTATCTGAACCTCAAATGGTGTTCCTTTTTCTCCTAAAAGAGTAGTATGTATTGATTGATACATATTAGGTTTAGGTACGGCTATATAATCTTTAAATCTTCCAGGCATTGGACTATATAATTCATGTACTACTCCTAATGCAGCATAACAATCTTTTACAGAATTTACTAAAATTCTAAGAGCAAATAAATCATATATTTGATCTAATGTTTTATTATCTCTTTTCATTTTTCTATAAATACTGTATAAATGTTTTGCTCTTCCTGTTACTTCTGCATCTATTCTTTGTTTTTTTAGTTCAACTTTAATGTCTTCCATTATTTTTTCAATAAATTGTAGTCTTTCATCTCTTTTTTTGTTAATTCCCTCTACTAATTCGTGATATTCTTCTGGATATAAATATTTAAAACTTAAATCTTCCAACTCCCATTTTAAAGAATATAGACCAAGTCTATTTGCAAGTGGTGCATATAAATCCATAGTTTCTTTTGCATTTGCAATTTGCCTATCTCTTTTTAAATATTTTAATGTTCTCATATTGTGTAATCTATCTGCTAATTTTATTAAAATTACTCTAATATCTTTTCCCATTGCAAGAAACATTTTTCTATAATCTTCAGCTTGTTGCTCTTCAACAGAAGTAAAACTTATGTTGCTTAGTTTTGTAACTCCTGCAACCATATCTGTTATTTCCTGGCCAAATTCTTTTTTTAAATCCTCTTCTGTAACATCAGTATCTTCTACAACATCATGTAAAAGAGCAGCTGAAATCGTGCTTTCATCTAGGCCTATATCAGCTAATATATATGCTACATTTAATGGATGTATTATATATGGTTCTCCTGATTTTCTATTTTGTTCTTTATGATGATTTTTTGCATAATTATATGCTTTAAAAATTAATTTTGAATCTACCCTTCTTGAATGTTCCCTTCTTTTTGCAATTACATCTTGAATTGTTATTTCTTTAGCTTCTGACAATTTTTTCACCCCTTCTATATTGACTTCATAATATCTCTAATATTTATTTGTAAATTATCTTGTCCACCATAATTATTTATCTCTAATAATCCTGCAATATCTACTTTATCTCCAATTTTATATTCCTCTACTAAACTTCCTATATTAAATCCAATAGCATTTATAATAAAGTTATTATCTTTTAATGTTAATTTCAAGTGTTTTCCTTCTGATAAAGCCCTTATTGAATCTATCTTCAAATTTTTAAATGCAAATATAGGCATTTTATTGGCCTCTCCAAATGGTTCTAATAATTTTAAACTTTCTACCATATCTTTATTGATATCACTTAGGTTCACTTTTGCATCAATATTTATAATTGGAATTATATCTTCAATATGCTCACTTTCAGCAACTTTTTCAAATTTTTCTATAAATTTATTTAAATTTTGTTTTTTTACACTAACACCAACAGCCATACTATGTCCGCCAAATTTTTCTAGAATATCACTACATTTCATCAGTCCTTCATGTAAATCAAAACCTGGTATACTTCTTCCCGAACCTTTTCCTATTCCATTTTCTTCAAAACTTAATAAAATGCTTGGTTTAAAATACATCTCAGTAATTTTTGATGATACTATCCCCATAACTCCATGATGCCAATTTTCGCCACCAACTATTATAACTTTATTTTTATCTAAATGTTGTTTTTTTATTATTTCTATAGCATTATTAAAAATATTTTTTTCAATTTCTTGTCTTTCTTTGTTATGCATATTTAATTTTTTTGTTAACTCTTGAGCTTGTACAATATTTTTACATAAAAATAAATTTAATGCTTCTTCTGCTTTTCCCATTCTACCACACGCATTTATTCTTGGTGCTACTCCAAACGAAATTGTATTTGAATCAACATTATTATATCCACAAGAATTAATTATAGATTTTAATCCTATATTTTTTGTTTGATTTACTAATAATAATCCAAGTTTTGTTATAACTCTGTTTTCATCTATCAGAGGGACTATATCAGATATAGTTCCAACACATACAATATCAAGATATTTAAGATAACTTTCTTCTTTTAATCCTAATTTTGTTCCTAATGCTTGTATTAATTTAAAAACAACTCCAACACCTGCTAATTCTCTAAAAGGATATTTGCTATCTTTTCTTTTATTATCTATAACTGCTACTGCTTTTGGTAATTCACTTCCTGGTTCATGATGATCTGTTATAATAGTTTCAATTCCTAAAGAATTCGCATATTTTATTTCTTCTATTCCAGATATGCCACAATCAACTGTAATCATCAAATCACAACCATTATTTTTTATCTCATCAATTGCTAATGTATTTAGACCATAACCTTCCTCTAACCTATTTGGTATATAATATGATGCTTCTAATCCTACATCTTTTAAAAAACTCTTTAATACTGTTATACTTGTAATACCATCAACATCATAATCACCATATATAGTTACTTTTTCTTGATTATTTATAGCTTTAATTATTCTATTTATCGCTATTTCCATATCAGTTATTAAAAATGGATCATAAAAATCGTTTCTTGTTGGCTCTAAAAATAATTTAATTTCTTTTTCTTCTATAATATTTCTATTAACTAATATTGTAGCTAATAATTCATTTATTTTATACTTATTTTTTAGTTCTTCGATTTTATTTGTGTCTGGTTCATAAATATGCCATTTTTTATTCATTATATTCCTCTCCTAAAATTACATTTTGTATTATTGTATACCATTTTTTGTTTTTTTTAAAGATTTTCAACAAATTTATTTAATTTTTTGAAAAAATCTATATATTTCACTTGAATTTCTTTTCTTTTTAGTATA
The DNA here is from genome assembly GCA_946548575.1 of uncultured Clostridium sp. GTDB lineage: Bacteria > Bacillota > Clostridia > TANB77 > CAG-508 > CAG-269. Next base: position 51,050 of record CAMNPT010000002.1, read on the forward strand.
ATATATAAAAGAATTAAAATGGTTACCTAAGGAGGAAATAAAATGCCAAGAAAAACAAAAGAACAAAAAGATTTAGAAATTGAAACAAAACAAGTAAAAGAGTCTAATTCAAATACAAAAAAGAAAGCTACTACTGCTAATAAAAAAACAACAACTAAAAAAAGTACTTCAACAACTACAACGGCTAAAAAATCAACATCTAAAAAAACTACAACTAGAAAAACTACGACTAAAAAAACTACTGCTAAAAAGACAACAGCTAAAAAGACAACAGCTAAAAAAACGACAAGAAAAGCATCTACAAAAAAAATAGCTGATAAAAAGCCAGAAATTGTTGAATATTATGATTTACCATATAGATACAACCAAACCGTTGTAAAAGTCTTAGCACAAACTCCAACAACTTTATTTGTTTACTGGGATATTTCTGACTCTGATAGAGAAAAATTCAAAAAACAATATGGCGAAAATTTCTTTGAAACAACAAAGCCTATTTTAATTATATATAATGACACAATGGGCTATAGTTTTGAAATTGAAATTAATGACTTTGCTAATAGTTGGTATATTCATGTATCAGATAGTAAATGTAATTATAGAATTGAACTTGGTAGGCGACCAATACAAAAAAATGAAATCATAAATACAGATTATATTTATGTTTCTTCTTCAAATGAAATTGAATCACCAAATGATAAAATACTTTTTGATGAAAATCAAAAAATGCTTTATTTTAGAAATGTAAAAACTGGCATTCAAACTCAAAAAGAGGTTAAAAATATTTCACTTTTAAGAAATATGGGTAAAATATATAATATTTATGATTTATATAAATCTATGTATAAAAATGAAAATGTAGAAGAGATTTTTGACTTTTTAAATCCTTCTTCTTAAAATTAACAAAGGAGAATTATAATGCAAGAAAAAAAAGGATATGTTAGTTTTGTACTTCATGCTCACTTACCATTTATACATCATCCAGAAAGTGATGATTATTTAGAAGAATCTTGGTTATTTGAAGCTATTTCTGAAACATATATACCATTACTTAAAAATTTTCAAAAACTAGTAGATGAAGGTGTTGATTTTAGAATAACAATGTCAATGACTCCTCCTCTACTTTCAATGTTAGATAGCAAACTACTACAAAGAAAATATATAAAATACTTAAAACAATTAATAGAATTATCTAAAAAAGAAATTAAACGTACAGCTGGTGATGAAAGATTAAACAAGCTTTCTCACTACTATTTTGAACGATATTCTAATGATTTACATCTATTTAAAGATGTTTACAAATGTAACTTAATTGAGGCTTTTAAACATTTTCAAGATATTGGAGTTTTGGAAATTATTACTTGTGGAGCAACTCATGGTTATTTTCCAATCCTATATGTAAATGAAAAAACAGTTAGAGCTCAAATTGCAGTTGGAGTTCAAACATATGAAAGATATTTTGGAAGAAAACCTCGCGGTATTTGGTTACCAGAATGTGGTTATATACCAGAAGCAGATAAATATTTAAAAGAATTTGGAATTGAATATGTTATAACAGAAACTCATGGTATTTTATATGCCAACCCTACTCCAGTATATGGTACATTTGCACCAATTGTTTCTCCTGAAGGTGTTGTTGCATTTGGTAGAGATATGGAATCTTCAAGACAAGTATGGAGTTCAATTAATGGTTATCCAGGAGATTTTAATTATAGAGAATTTTATCGTGATATTGGATATGAAGCTGATTATGATTATATAAAACCATATATAGCACATAATGGTGTTAGAGTACATACTGGAATTAAATATTATAGAATAACAGGAAAAACAGAATTTAAAGATTATTATAATGTTCAATGGGCAAAAGATTCTGCAGAAATGCAAGCAGGTCATTTTTTAGATTCACGAATTAAACAAATAAATGAGGTTTCTCAATATATGGACACCCCTCCTATCATCTTATGTCCTTATGATGCTGAATTATATGGACATTGGTGGTATGAAGGACCTTATTGGTTATATATTTTATTTAAAAAAATTTACTATGATGATTGTAATTTTAAATTAATTACACCTTCAGAATATATTGATAAATACCCAAACATTCAAATATCATCTCCTTGCCGTTCTAGTTGGGGTGCAAATGGTTACAGTGAAGTATGGCTTAATCAGTCAAATGACTATGTACATAGGCATTTACATGTTGCAGGTGATAGAATGTGTGAAATAGCTTGGTTATTCCAAGGTGCAAAAGGATTGCAGAAAAAAGCATTAAATCAAGCAGCCAGAGAACTTTTATTAGCTCAAAGTAGTGACTGGCTATTTATTATTACAAATGGTACTATGGTTGATTATGCTAAAAAAAGAATAAAAGATCATATAGGTAGATTTACAAAATTATATTATCAAATAAAAGAAAATAAAATTGACGAAGAATTTTTAAAAGATATCTCTAAAAAAGATAAATTATTTCCAGATATCGATTTTAAAATTTATTTATAAAAAAGATGGGTTGATTGAATAAACCCATCTTTTTTAGTTGCCATTTATCTCCGACCCCATTGGCATAATTGCCACTGGGGTCGGAGATAAATGGCACAATTAAATTATTATTACATATTATAATGTATAACTTTTCTAAATTTAGTAGATACTATTTTATATTTGAAGGGAGTCAATTTTTAATGAAATCAATATGTATAAAAACAAATAATTTAAATTTAATTCAGTATCTACAAAACGAATTTAATAATATAGATTTACAGGAAATTTGCTTTTCATGTAATCAATTTAAACATTACAAAAATATAATAATTCATTATACAGGAAATGACAATGAATTATTTCTAAATAGAATTTGTTGTATTCTTTCCCTTTTAGTAATAGATGAACTTGAAGATTCTTTTTTTAATAAAATTATTTATCACAATTATTTTTATTTTGAATCTCTAGAGCAAAAACAAATTGCTGATTTTTGTCATGATATAAATATTAATAACTATACTGAAATTTTTGATAAAAAGTTTAATAGTTTATATGAATGTTTTTATACATTCCTTTTAGATAATAAAAATTTGTTTCTGGATGGTTTTATTAATTTTAGAATAAAGCCTTATTTGAATATATTAAATGATTTAGTTTTAGAGGCTGTTAATAATTATATTGTAGAAAAAGAGTATTTGGAATTTCTTTCTTTATTAAGATTATATGTAAATTCTCAACCTAATAATATTAATTTGGTTCATATTATTTATTCAAATCAGGAATCAATATTATTAAATGAGAATAAGGAAATTATTGCTAATTCTAATGAACATTTTCAGTCTAAATATCTAAGTGATATATCTTTTTCTTCTAATGATTATACTTTGAACTCTTTATTGACTTTATTGCCTGAAAAAATTTTTATTCATTTATTAGATGGTTATATTGATGAATTTATAAATACGTTACAAGCTGTTTTTGTAAATAGAGTTCAAATTTGTAATGATTGCAATGTTTGTAATATTTTCAAAAAGAATCGGTGACAAAAAACAAAAAATTTCAAAGAGGGATTAATCCCTCTTAATTAATTTATTGCAAAATTTATACCGCCTTGCGATAACATCTTTCATGTTTTCTATTAAATCATCAATTTCTTTTGGTGTTACAATTAAATTATAATCTTTTGGTACAAGTGCTTCTTTTATTCCTTCATAATTATCCATTTCCTTTAAATTATTTAAAAATTCATTTGATTTTGCTTCATCTTGTAGTTTTCCAATAAATAAATCTAAACAATCACTAACTAACACGGCTGTTTCTACAACTGTTGGAATTCCAAGTGATATAACAGGTATACCTAGTGTGTTTTTACTAATTTCATTTCTTGTATTTCCTACTCCTGCACCAGGTACTATTCCAGTGTCTGATATTTGAACAGTACTATTTATTCTTTCTATACTTCTTGATGCTAGTGCGTCTATTACTATAACTAGCTTTGGTTTTACATTATCTACTATACCTTTTAAAATTTCAACAGTTTCGATTCCAGTAGTTCCTAATACACCTGGTGATATAGCACTTACTTCTCTTGTTTCTGAATCTATATATTGTGGCATATATTTTATTAAGTGCCTTGTTACGTCTATTTCATTAATTACCTTTGGTCCTAAACTATCTGGAGTTACATATATATTTCCTAATCCAACTATTAATATTTCATCTTGTTTTTGAATATGAGCATTAATTAAATTTTTTAATTCTTTTGTTAAAACTTTTGCAGTTTCATCTATTTCCTCTTCCCTTGCAATTTTTAAATCTTTTGTGTCTATTGTAATATATGTTCCTATAGGCTTACCTATTGCTTTCATGCCTTTTTCGTTTATTATCTTTACCCTCTCTAGTTTTATTTTGTCATTAATTTCTTCTTTTTCACTTTCAATTCCATCTATTTGACCTTCTATTTTATTTGCTTGTTTATATATATCTCTTCTTTCTGATGCTAAATCTGTTCTAAAATTATATTCACTCATAAAAATCTCACACTCCTTTATATTAGTGTGAGATTTTTTTACTTTTTTATTCAATTAAATTTTTATATATATTTTTTTAAAAATTTTCCTGTAAAGCTTTTTTCATTTTTACATATTTGTTCAGGTGTTCCTATTGCTACAACATCTCCTCCATAGTCTCCTCCCTCTGGTCCAAGATCTATGATATGGTCAGCTGTTTTTATTAAATCTAAATTATGTTCAATAACTATAATTGTGTTTCCTGTATCAACAAGTCTTTGCAAGATGTCTACAAGTTTATGCACATCTGCAATGTGAAGTCCAGTTGTAGGTTCATCTAAAATATATAGGGTTTTTCCAGTTGCTCTTTTAGAAAGTTCTGTTGCAAGTTTTACTCTTTGTGCTTCTCCTCCTGATAAAGTTGTAGAAGGTTGTCCTAGTTTTATATATCCTAAGCCTACATCATATAATGTTTGTATTTTTTGTTTGATTTTTGGAATTTTATCAAAAAATTTCAAAGCATCTTCTACTGTCATGTCAAGAACATCTGCTATGTTTTTTCCTTTATATTTTACTTCTAGTGTTTCTCTATTATATCGTTTACCTTTACAAACTTCACAAGGTACATATATATCTGGCAAAAAGTGCATTTCTATTTTGTGTACTCCATCTCCTGAACAGCTCTCACATCTACCTCCTGCTACATTAAAACTAAATCTTCCTTTTTGATATCCTCTCATTTTTGCTTCTTCAGTTGATGCAAATATATCTCTTATAAAATCAAACACTCCTGTATATGTTGCAGGATTAGACCTTGGTGTCCTTCCAATTGGAGATTGATCTATATTTATTATTTTATCTATGTTTTTCAAACCTTTTACTTGCTTACATTTTCCTGGCTTTTCATTAGAACCATTTAGTTCCTTTGCAATTGTTTTATATAAAACTTCGTTGACTAAAGTAGATTTTCCTGAACCAGATACTCCTGTAACACAATTAAAAACTCCTAATGGGAATGTTACACTAATATTTTTTAAATTATTTTCTGTTGCTCCTACTACTTCAATTACATTTGATTTTAAATGTTTTCTTCGTTTTTTAGGGACTGGAATTTGTTTATTTTTACTTAAATATTGTCCTGTAATAGATTCTTTTACTTTTTTTATTTCTTCAGCTGTACCGTTGTGCCATAACTTTTCCACCATGAATTCCTGCTCCAGGTCCAATATCAATTATTTGATCAGCAGAAAGCATTGTATCTTCATCATGTTCTACTACCAATAATGAATTTCCTAAATCTCTTAATTTTTTTAAAGTTGCTAAAAGTTTATCATTATCTCTTTGATGCAAACCTATACTTGGTTCATCTAAAATATACAAAACTCCTGTAAGTCCTGATCCAATCTGAGTTGCTAATCTAATTCTTTGAGCTTCACCTCCTGATAATGTTCCAGCACTTCTAGATAATGTTAAATATTCTAATCCCACATCTATTAAAAATTGTAATCTTTGGTCAATTTCTTTTAATATAAGTTCTGATATCATTGCCTGTGTTTTGTTTAATTTTAAATTATTTAAATATTCTTTAATGTTTCTAATTGACATTTCAGTTAATTGATTTATATTTTTACTACCAACTTTTATTGATAAAATCTCTGGTTTTAATCTAGCTCCATGACAACTATTACATGGAGAATTACTCATATACATTTCATAAAAATCTCTCATACCTTGTGATTTTGTTTCATTATGTCTTCTATCTAGTGTTGGTAAAACTCCTTCAAATGGTTGAGTAAATCTTCTTATACCAGCATATGAAGCATATTCAAAATCAATTTCTTCATCACCTGTACCATAAAGTATTTTTTCCATAAACCATCTTGGCAAACTTTTTATTTTTTTATTTTTAATTTCAACTCCATAATGTCTTGCTATACTTTCAAAATACATTCTTGCCATTGTGTCACCCTTTTTCATGGTACTAGCTCCAAATGCTTTAATTCCATCATATAGAGTTTTGTTTTTATCTGGTATAATTAAATCTTCATCCATTTTCATTAAATATCCTATTCCTGTACATTCAGGACAAGCACCAAATGGATTATTAAAAGAAAACATTCTAGGTGTTAATTCTGGAAAACTGAATCCACAAGTTGGACAAGCATAATTACAACTATATAAAATTGGCTTACTTCCTACAACATCAATTAAGACCATATTTTCAGCATGTTTTAATGCTACTTCAACAGATTCAGTTAATCTACTTATAATATTCTCTTTTATAACTAATCTGTCAACAACCAATTCGATTTCATGTTTTTTATTTTTTTCAATTTTAATATCGTCTTCTCCAAGTTCATATACTTCTCCATCAATTCTAACTCTTACAAATCCCTCTTTTTGATATCCTTGTAATTGTTTAGTATATTCACCTTTTCTACTTCTTACAACCGGAGCTAATACTTGTATTTTCGTTCCTTCTGGTAAAGACATAATATTATCTATGATTTGATCAATACTTTGTTTTTCAATTTTTGTACCACAGTTTGGACAATATGGTGTACCAATACGTGCATATAATAATCTTATATAATCGTAAATTTCTGTAACAGTTCCAACTGTAGAACGAGGATTTTTTGATGTAGTTTTTTGATCAATAGAAATTGCAGGAGAAAGCCCTTCTATACTTTCAACTTCTGGTTTTTCCATTAAACCTAAAAATTGTCTTGCATAAGAAGATAAACTTTCAACATATCTTCTTTGTCCTTCGGCATATAAAGTATCAAATGCTAAAGAAGACTTTCCGTGAACCAGAAAGTCCAGTAATTACAACAAGTTTATCTCTTGGTATTTCTAAATTTATATTTTTTAAATTATGTTCTTTTGCTCCTTTTATTACTATTTTATCATTCATAATAATCCCCCTAAATCATCATTAAAAAATCCCTTTAATATTTCCATTTTCATCTATATCAATTTTTTCAGCTGATGGTATTTTTGGAAGACCAGGCATTGTAAGTATTTTTCCAGCTAATGCAACTATAAATCCAGCACCAGATTTCAATTCTATATTTCTTATATTAATATTATAACTATCATTACAACGTAAATTTTTTGCATCATCAGAAAAAGAATATTGCGTTTTTGCTATACATACAGGTAATTTTCCATAACCTAGACTTTCAATTTTTTGTATTTCCTGTAATGCATCATCTGTAAATATAACTTCATTTGCACCATAAATTTTAGTTGATACTTTTATTATTTTGTCTTTTACTGAATCATCATCATCATATATCAATTTTAAGTTGCATGGGCATTCTGCTAATTTTACTAATTTTTCAGCAATATCTATTGCTCCTTCTCCTCCTTTTTCCCATCCTTCAATTAAACTTAATTCTATATTTATCTTTTTTAATTCTTCTTTTAAAAATTCTATTTCTTCACTACTATCTCCATTATATTTATTTAATGCAACTATAACATTTAATTTAAATTTATTTTTTAAATTATCTATATGTTTTTTTAAATTATCTATTCCCTTTTTTACACCTTCAATACTTACCTGATTAATTTTTTCTTTTTCCATTTCACCATGATATTTTATAGCCTTAAGAGTTACAACCAATACCACCGCATCTGGTTTTAACCCTGTTTTTCTGCATTTTATATCTAAAAATTTTTCTGCTCCTAAATCTGCCCCAAAACCAGCTTCTGTAATAACATAATCTGCTAATTTTAATGCTGTTTTTGTTGCTATTACACTATTACATCCATGTGCAATATTTGCAAATGGACCTCCGTGAATTATTGCTGGTGTATGTTCTAAAGTTTGTACCAAATTTGGTTTGATTGCATCTTTTAATAATACTGTCATCGCACCTTCTGCTTTTAATTGTTTTGCATAAATTGGTTCATCATTTTTATTATATCCAACTAAAATATTGCCTAATCTTTCTTTTAAATCATTTAAGTTTTCTGACAAACAAACAATAGCCATTATTTCAGATGCAACAGTTATATCAAATATATCTTGTCTAGGAACAATATTTTTTTCATTTGATAAACCTGTATTTACTACTCGTAATTGTCTATCATTTAAATCTAAGCATCTTTTGAAAACTACTTTTTTAAACCCCAATTCATTTCCAAAATAAATATGATTATCAATCATACTTGCAAGAAGATTATTTGCTGATGTCATAGCATGGATATCACCAGTAAAATGAAGATTTATATCTTCCATTGGAGCGACCTGAGCTCTTCCTCCTCCTGTTGCTCCACCTTTGATACCGAAAACTGGGCCCATTGATGGTTCCCTTAAAGCAAGTATTGAATTTTTACCAATTCTTCTTAGTCCATCTGCTATTGCTATTGACATAGTTGTTTTTCCTTCTCCTAATGGTGTAGGATTCATTGAAGTAACCAAAATAAGTTTTCCATCTTTTATATTTTTTCTTTTTTCATAAACACTATTAGAAATTTTGGCTTTATATTTTCCATATAATTCTATTTCTTCTTCATTTATATTTAATTTATTTGCTATTTCTACAATATTTTCTAACTTTGTATTTCTTGCAATTTCAATATCTGTCATATTTTCCTCCTCAAAGAATAACAAAATGATTATTCACTTTAGTCAAACTTTTTAAAAAATCAAACCTGCAATAATTCCAATACATGCACCAATCAAAACTTGTATTGGAGTATGTCCTAAAACTTCTACTAATTTTTCTGAAACTTCAACATTTGATAAACCAGGAGTCTCTATCAACTTATTTAATAATTTTGCTTGTTTTCCTGCAGCTCTTCTAACTCCACATGCATCATACATAACAACACATGCCATTATTAGTGAAACTGCAAATATAGGTGTATTAACTCCTTCATATTTACCAATTAATGTTGTAAGACAAGAAACAACAGCAGAATGTGAACTAGGCATTCCACCTGCACCTAAAATTCTTTTAAAATTAAATTTTTTAGTTGTTACCAAATCATAAATTAACTTAAATAACTGTACTCCAAACCACATAAAAAATGGTAAATATATATATTTGTAATCGCTCATAAATCTATCCTCTCTATTCTAGATCAAATTTTTCTTCTTTTATCTCTTCATCTTTTTCTACTAATATTGTTATTTTCTTTTCTGCCTCTTCCAATATTTTATTACATTCTTTAGAAATTTTTATTCCTTCTTCAAATTTTGCTACAGAATCATCTAAATTTAAATCCCCTTTTTCTAATTCCTGTACAATCTTTTCTAAATCTTCCATTTGTTCTTCAAAACTTTTTTTCATTTTTTATTTTCTCCTTATTTTATAATCTAAACTATTTTAGCTTCCTGTTTTCCATCACTAAATCTTATATTAATTTTTTCACCAGATTTCAATTCATTTTTGCTTTTTATTATTTTTCCATCTTTTTCTGTAATTGTATAACCTCTATATAAAGTTTTTAATGGACTTAAAGTATCAAGTTTTGCAACTAATTCAATATATTTGTTTTTTTGTTTATCTTGTTTTGTTTTAATTAAAGATTCTAATTGTTTGATATATTTATCTAAATTTATATAGTTATCATTTATTTTTCTTAAAGGTTCTTTAAATACTGCGCTTGACATTACTTTTGCATACCTTAAACTCATTACTTCAACTTTTTTTATAAGTGAATTTCTCAACCTATCTTGACAGCTTGTGATTTTACTTTTAACCTCATATATATCAGGTACTGCAAGTTCAGCAGCTGCAGATGGTGTTGGAGCTCTTAAATCTGCAACAAAATCTGCTATTGTAAAATCAGTTTCATGTCCTACTGCAGATATAATTGGTATTTCAGAATTAAAAATACTATGTGCTACAATTTCTTCATTAAAAGGCCATAAATCTTCCAATGAACCTCCACCTCTTGCTAAAATCAACACATCTGCTAATTTGTTTTTATTCATATATTCTATTCCTTCAGCAATTTTTTGAGCAGCACCTTCTCCCTGTACAGGAACTGGTAATAATCTAATATACACATTTGGATTTCTTCTAGTTGATACATTAATTATATCTCTTATAACTGATCCAGTTTGTGAAGTTAAAACACCAATTATTTTAGGCATTCGTGGAATAATCATTTTATTTTCTTCATCAAAAAATCCTTGTTTTTCTAATTTGTTTTTTAATTCTTGATATTTTTTATATAAATCTCCTAGTCCATCTTCTTCCATTGCCTTAACATATATTTGATAAATTCCATCTCTTTCAAAAACAGATACTGTTCCCACAACTATAACTTTCATTCCGTCTTTTGGTATAAATCCTAATTTTTGAGCATAAGATTTAAAACATATACATTTTATTAAAGATTTTTCATCTTTTAAAGTAAAATACATATGTCCTGTATAATGATTTTTAAAATTTGAAATTTCACCCTTTATAAGTACATTATTTAAATATTCATCATCATCTATTTTATTTTTTATATAGTTATTTAATTCTGAAACAGATATTGCAAATTCATCATATTTCATTAATTTCACCCATCTTTTATATTTTCAATTAATCCTTAAAACAGGGAAAAAGGAACATCCCTTAATCCCTGTTTACAATACTTGCTAAAATTCCATTTATAAAATTTTTAGAAGTTTCCTCTCCATATTTTTTTGCTAGTTCAACAGCCTCATTTATTACTACTTTAAATGGTAACTCTTTATAATTAATTTCATATATAGCAAGTTTTAAAATTGCTAAATCTATTTTAGAAATTCTCTCAATTTTCCAACTTTCCTTTAAGTTTTCATTTATAATTTTAATAATTTCATTTTTATTTTCTTCAATTCCATTTACAGCATCTCTTATATAAGCTATTGCCTTTTCATCTGATATTTCATTTGTCTCTAAATAAATATTTGTTGCCTCATTTAATTGTTCTTGTCCTTCTTTTTTTTGTATCTCAAAACTATATAAAAGTTTAAAGGCTTGTTCTCTTATTTCTGACCTGTTCATTTTTAATCCTTCCCATATTATTACATTTTATCAATAAAGCTTTTTAGTTTTGTTTTTACATCATCTTTATTTTGTTGTACATAATTTCCTATAAAAGCTCCTAAAACAACTACTACAATTGCTAAAATTAGGTCATGTAGTCTAGTTATTAATATTAAAATGGCAATAATTATTCCTATAATTGCTCCTCTATATTGACTAACAAATTCCTTAAATCCATTCATTTTATTTCACTTCCTTTTTTCTACATTCTATTAGTCTTCTTTTTTTTCTGCTACCTTTTTTACAGTTATATTTACTTCTTTGACATCTAAATCTGTTGCTGTTTTTATTTTTTCTTTAATTTTTGATTGAAGATTTGCTGATAAATCTTTTATAACTGCATTTGAGTTTATTATTAGATTTACAAATACATTTACATTATTTTCTTTATCTAAATCAACTCTTGTTGTAACTTGTTCTGCACTTTCAAAGTTCATAGCAACAGAATTAACAAGATTTTCTAGTGTTTCTTTAGAAATTAAAAGTTTTCCATTTTCATTTTCTAAAAGAACTCCTTGTTTTGCATTTTCTTGTTCTTTTGAACTTGAATCAAAAAATATACATTTTATTGATAATAAAATTATGACAACACTACAGCCAAGTAGAATTTTACTTGAACTATCCCCAGCTATAAATCTTTGAACTACACTTGTAGCTATATCAATATCAATCCATCCGAATATTAATAAACATGTTATAACAGCTAATATTAGCATAATGTTAGAATATAAAACTAGTGTGATTTTTTCTAAAAATTTCATTTTATTCATTCTCCTTTTTATTCTTCATTTTCTGTACTTTCTTTTTTATCTTGTTCACTATCTATTTGAGAAACATCAGTATTAACTCCTTGTACATGAACATTAACCTCACCTACAATTAAACCTGTCATACTTTCTACTGCTTTTTTTACTCTATTTTGAATTTCAAATGCTACATCAGGTATTCTAGAACCATATTCTACAATTATGTTTACATCAATTTTTGCCTCTTTATCTTCTATTTCAACTTTTATTCCTTTAGCTAAATTTTTCTTTCCGCTAAAAACTTCAGAAATCCCTCCTGCAAATCCTCCTGCCATACCAGAAACTCCTGATACCTCTGACACTGCTACTCCAGCTATTACAGCAACAACATCATCAGATATTTTTATTCCCTCATTTTGTGTTTCTATTTCGTTATTCTCTACTCTTTCTTCATCCATATTAAAACCTCCTTTTGATATCTAAAAAAAGATATACTTATTTTTCTATATAAGTATATCAATTTTTTCCTAATTTTACAACCATTTTTAATAATTTTTTACATCTTTACTTTTTTAAAATTTATTTTTGGAATATCAATATTACCTTTACCAATCTTCAAAAATGAGCTTAATGTATTTTTCATAATCTCTCTACTTCTTTGATCTAGATTTTTATATGTATCTATCATAGTAATAGAATTTTTAAACCATTGTCCTTTGATATCTGATAATGTTTCTGCTTCAGTAGCATTTAAAATTTCAAATAATGTGTTAAAAAATTCTTCTCTTTGTTCCTTACTTACTTCTCTAATCCAATCAGTTACAGTTTTATCAATTAATTGACTTGAATCAGTTAATTCATCTCTTACAAACTTATCACCTAGAACTTGCCATGTATATAAATCATGTTGCATTATTCCTGTTTGTGTACTTTTTAAAATTATAGTTTTTTCTTTATGATTTAAAAGTCTTCCAATTATAGATGTTTGAGGAATATATGTATGAACTTTGTCTATAATATTTTTATATTCTTCACTGTTTATAACTTTATCACCAAATCCAGGTCCATCATTATTATATACTTTAATAATTCTCTTTTGAATCTCTATATTACAAAAAGCAGATGCATAAACTGCCAAATTTCCACCTTTAGAATGTCCTCCAACTCTTAATTTATTTTTATATAATTTTGCAATATTCTCTAAATATTTAACACTATCTACTTGAGCTGGAATTAAATCACTAAAGCTCATATTAAAATCTTCTTTCCAACCAACAATTGTATTATCTGTTCCTCTAAATGATACATATATTGTATTATCTGGCATAATAATTGATATTGCAGCAAACTGTTTTTCTTGCTCTAAATCTATCTTATTAATAAATTGTGTTAATTTCATATTTCCAAATCTTATACTATTTGCAAGTTTTGGAAATAGTTGTGTATCTTCAGCTTGAAGAATTTTTCCTTTATTTCCTATTTTTTTGTATCTTGAATATGCTTCTTTTATTGTAATTTCTTCATTATCATTTATTATTCCATCAAATGGAAAATATGATAAACGAGACAAAATTAAATTATCTATCTCATTAAACTCTAAAATATTTAATTCAATATCTCTCCAATCCAAATAATCAAAAATATTGGCCATTTTTTTACACCTTCTTGATAAATTAAAATTAGAGTAAATCTGTAAGCCGGGTTCTGTCTTTTAAAATAGTCATTTATCTAGGATAGCTATTACTAGCTACCTCAAGCCACTCAATTTAAGAAGGCGCCGAGCAGGCTTAATCTTCTAATTTAGGTGTTGCTCCAGATGGGGTTTACATATGCCCACTTGTGTCACCACATGTGGCGGTGAGCTCTTACCTCGCCTTTTCACCCTTACTATACATTTGTATAGCGGTTATTTTCTGTTGCACTTTCCTTAAGGTTACCCTCACTAGACGTTATCTAGCATCTTTGCTCTATGGAGCCCGGACTTTCCTCTCGTA
>CAMNPT010000003.1 GCA_946548575.1 uncultured Clostridium sp.
GTCTCCAAAACCGCCTGTGTGGGTTCGAATCCTACTACCCCTGCCAAATAAAACCACTATATCTAAAATAGTGGTTTTTTATTTTTTTATTGTTTGGTTCAAGATTTAATTAAAAAAGCTCATAGGAGGTGTTAACTATTACAAAATTTTTAAATTATTTTTTAATTCTCATTATTTTTTTAGTTCTTTTTATATGTACTTTTTTTATACCTACATTAGATATTTCAAGTTCTAACAATTTTATCAATTCTGAAATTATTGATTTAAATCCTGATGGTTTTGTATGGCCAATTCCTGGATATACAAGAATTAGTTCTCCCTTTGGCAAAAGAATATCTCCAACTGGTGGTGCTTCTTCTTCACATTCTGGAATTGATATTCCTGCTCCACAAGGCACAAAATTCATTGCTGTACATGATGGCGAAATCTCTTTTTGTAAATTTCTTGGCGCTGGTGGTTATACAATTACACTTTCTTTTGATAATTTTAAAGTTAGTTATTGCCATTGTGACCCAAATTTTATTGTGAAAGTTGGTGACCAAATTAAACAAGGACAAGTAATTCGGTCAGGTAGGCCCTAAATATGTTTATGATGTGTTACGGAAATCAATATCATGATTCTGTTGGAAAACCAACTAATGGTGCAACTACTGGTCCTCATTTGCATTTAGGTATAAGAGTTAATGGAAAATATGTCAATCCTGTAGATTATTTCTAAGTAATTAAAAGAATACCTCTTGATTAATTAGTCAAGAGGTATCACTTTAATTAATTACATATCATCATCTTCACAACCACTACAACCGTGGCAATTTCCAGAACAACCATTAGTATCATCAGGTTCTTCATCAACATCTCCTGACCAATCTAATTCAATTGTATTATTACATTCTGGACATTCAACTGATGTTTTATTTTCATCAACATCTATAATAAATTCATTATTACAATATGGACATACAATTTCAAAATCGAAACCATCTTCTGAATATATGTCATTTTCAATATTATCTATTATTGATTGCATTTTAGTCATTTTTTCTTCAATTTTCTTTTGATTTTCTTCAAGTTTTTTCATTTCTTCTTGCTTAAAATCTAATAAATAATCCATTTGATCTAAAATAACATCTAAAAAAACAGCAAATCTTTTCTTTATATATGCTAGATCCTCTTTGTCTTTTATATTTTTTTCGATATCATCTAAAAAGCTTTTGTATTCAGTTTTTAAGTTGTTTGCCATTTATATTCATTCACCTTTCTATTTTTTAAACTCTTTCCATATATTCACAAGTTCTTGTATCTATCTTTATTATATCGCCAATATTTACAAATAATGGAACTTGTAATTCTAAACCTGTTTCTAGTTTTGCTGGCTTTCCTGAAGTTGTTGTTGTATTTCCACTAAATCCTGGCTCAGTATATGTAACTTCTAATTCCACAAATGTTGGAGGTTCAACTGCAAATGTATTTCCTTTATATGAAAGAATTGTAACTTCCATATTTTCTTTCAAGTATTTTAAACAATCTCCTAATTGCTCTTCATTTAATGGAATTTGATCATATGTTTCATTATCCATAAAATAATATAATCCACCATCATTATACAAATATTGCATTACTTTTTTCTCAATTTCTGCTGCTGGATATTTATCTGATGGGTTAAATGTTTTTTCTAATGTCGCCCCTGTTATTACATTTTTTAATTTAGTTCTTACAAAAGCTGAACCCTTTCCTGGTTTTACATGTTGAAATTCTACTATTCTATATACATTACCTTCCATTTCAAATGTTGTTCCATTTCTAAAATCTCCTGCTGAGTATACTGCTGCCATAATTATCTCTCCTTTTTCATATTTTATCTTTTTTTAAACTTTATCTATTTTACTACATTTTTTGGTAAAAATCAAGTTTTAAAACATATATTATATTATAATATAATTTTTCTCTGATTTTGTTAAACTTATACAACCAATTTTTGTTATTTGAATTGTGTCTTCTATTCTTACTCCAAATTTTCCAGGTATATAAATTCCAGGCTCATCAGTTACTACCATATTTTCTTTTAGCTGTGTATCAAATTTACCAGAAATATATGGTGCTTCATGGATTTCCATTCCAACACCATGTCCTAAACTATGTATTAAATTATATCCATTAAATTTAAAATCATTTTCTACCATTTTACTTAGTAATCTAATACTAGCACAATCTCTCATTTCTTCAATTGTTTGAATTTGATTTTTTAAAACTAAATCATATACTGGTTTTATTTCTTCTGGTACACTACCAACAAAAAATGTCCTTGTCATATCTGAACAATATCCATTTACTTTACAGCCCATATCTATTGTTATAATATCGTTTTCTTTTATTTTTCTATCTGTTGGAACAGCATGAGGCTTAGATGTATTTTCTCCAGAAGCTACAATAGTATCAAAAGATAATCCATCTGTTCTTTCCTTAAAATATTCCTCAATTTCACCTGCAATTTGTTTCTCTGTCATTCCTGGTTTTATATATGACAATATATAACTAAAACATTCATCTGTAATTTGACAGGCTTTTTCAATGTTTTTAATTTCTTCATGGTCTTTTATCATTCTTTGTTTTTCTATTATATGTTCAGTTTCTACTAAATTATTAATTTTATATTTTCTTATAAGTTCCTTATAGCCTGCATATGTGACATAATTTTCTTCAAAACCAACATTTTCACAAAACATAAAGAAATTTTCATAATCATCTTTAGATACATTATGAATATCATACACAATTATTTCATCATATAAAGTTAAAATTCCATGTACATACTCTATATACCTTCCATCAGTTATATATATATTCTCTTTTCTAGTTAATATTAATACACCTTCTGCATCTATGCCTGTTAAATACTTAACATTTATTGGATTTGATATTATTAAACCTTGCAAATTTAAACTTGACATGGTATTTCTTAACCATTGTAATTTAGAATTCATTTTATTTCTCTCCTTTATGGTCTTTTATTTATCCTTTATACATTCCTAATGTAAATATTGTAATTAAAATTGTTTTTATTTGTTCAAATGGTATATATATACTAATAAATGATGCAATTACAATAAATGGTCCAAAAGGTATATATTCATCTGATTTTTTCTTTTTGCTTATTAATAAAATTATACTAAGAATTGCACCTATTAAAAATGATAATAAAGTAACAATTATAATATTTGAAAGTCCAAAAAATAGTCCTAATGCTCCCATTAATTTAACATCACCAAAACCCATAGCTTCTTTACCATAAAATAAACCACCTATTAGTGTTATTAAAAGGAATATTCCACCACCAGCCAACATTCCTAGTATCATATTTATTGTTATTGCAACATCTGATAATCCATATATAAATGCTATTACAATTCCTACTTCAAATATAGTTAAATTAAGCCTATTTGGTATGATTTGTATTTTATAATCAATTATAAACGCTGATATCAGCATCGGAGTTAAAATTGCGTATTTAACCAAATCCAAATTAGCTATTATTGTATTTTGTATTCCAAATTTATATACTAAAAAAATATATATAGCTGATGTTAAAATCATTAATATATAATTTGGTTTAAAATTCATTTTGTATTCTACTAATATATCTTTAGAAAAAACTTTTTTATATTCAGGCAATCGTTTATTCATCCAATTCACAAATTCTCCAACAACCAATCCCAAACTACATGCAATTATATAGTAGACTATATGTACATTATTTAAATACATTTTATTTTTCCTCTTTCTCCTCTAGTTTTATGTGTTTTTTTATTCTATTTTCAATTGGCCTTTTCCATGCAGTATACCAATAATCTTTTTTATTTATAGGATCAACTAATATTGTAAACATCTTACATCTATTGCCTCCTATTACATCAGTAAAAATTTGATCTCCAACTGTTGCAATATTTTCAGATTTCTCATTTAGTTTTTTTTGTACTTTTTTAAATCCTGATTTAAATGGCTTTTTTGCAAAACATATATACGGTATTTTTAGATAAATTGAAACCTTTTCCACCTTTTCCTTTTTGTTTGTATTTGATAATATATATAATTTTATTCCGCCCCTTTTTAATGCTTTCTATCCACTCAATCACTTCATTTGTTAGATTTTCATTATAATCTATTAATGTGTTATCTACATCTAAAATTAATGCTTTTATATTATTTTTTTGTAAAAAATTTATTGTTATATCTTGAACTTTTTTAAAATATGCTTTTGGATATATATTCATCTTTTTCCTCACTTGCTATAAGATACATATATATTACCAATTTGCTCGATTTTTGTCAAGAGGGATTAGGGGACGTTCTTTCCTTCCCCCTTTTAGGGATTAAGGGACACTCCTTGGAAAAATCAGTCCAGGGTTGGCATTCCTTATTATATTGTTTTGAATGTTATTACGAATGTAACTGTAAAAGCTTTAGAAGTTGTAGTATTAGAAAATGAGGGATGTTCACGGTACTTGAGTGTACGAAATGGTCTGAGTGAAGTAGGCTCGTTTTCTAATGCTACAACTTCTTAGCGTATGAAAGTTATCTGAGTAATGAAATGAAAAATAATATAATAAGGAACGCCAACCCTGGACTGATTTTTCCAAGGAGTGTCCCTTAATCCCTAAAAGGGGGAAGGAAAGAACGTCCCCTAATCCCTCATTTGCAAAATCTATGTTTTCCTATCACTACTGTTACAGGCCTCGACCAAATCCATTTATTAGTTGCAGTTGACGGATTAAAATAATAAATTGCACCATAAGAAGGATCCCATCCATTAATTGCATCTTGTGCGGCCTTTTTTGCTGTTGAATCTGGAGACATATTTACCTGTCCATCACTTACAGCATCAAATGCTCCATTTTGATATACCACTCCTGCAATAGTATTTGGAAAAGCACTACTTTTTACCCTATTCATCACAACAGCTCCTACTGCAACTTGTCCCGAATAAGGTTCTCCTCTAGATTCTCCATATATAACTCTAGATAGAAGATTTATATCACTAGAATTACTTGAACTTGATGATGAACTTGAGCCTGAACTCGTTATACCCATTGCTGCTAAAGTTTTAGAACCTGCTATTCCATCTACTTTTAATCCATTTTTTCTTTGAAAATATTTTACTGCACTAACGGTTTTACTTCCATAAATTCCGGTCAACACTTCCTGTATAATATCCCCATTTTTTTAACTTTGTTTGTATTTGTGTTACTTCATTACCTCTAGAGCCATATTTTGATAATGCATCTACAGAACTATTTTCAATTAAAACACTAAATATAAATCCCAAAATGCATAATAATGCAAACATAAATAATATTATAATTTTCTTTTTATTTTTTAACATAAAAAATCACCTTAACTAATAAAACTTTTTACTATTTTTATCAATTAAAGTGTATTTTATACATTATTATATTATATTCATTATGAACAATATCTACAAAGTATAGCTTCTAATCCAATTTGCAAATCTATCAAGCCATTTTTATATTTAAAATCCAAATCTCTTAAATTTTGTAGAATACTTTTTAATTCTTCTTCTTTAAAATATTTTGATTGTATTTTATATTTGTTTACTAAAAAAGTTTGATTTGGTTTTAAGTCTAAACTAGTAATAATATCTTTGTTATATTTTAACGCTAGACTTGTATAATAAATCTTTTTAAAATGATTATATAAAGTAATTAAAATTTTTTGTATTGGCTCTTTTGCATAAATTAGATTTTTCAAT
Organism: uncultured Clostridium sp.; assembly: GCA_946548575.1. Classification (GTDB taxonomy): domain Bacteria; phylum Bacillota; class Clostridia; order TANB77; family CAG-508; genus CAG-269. The sequence goes on from CAMNPT010000003.1 coordinate 5,765, forward strand.
ACTTCTAAAGCTTTTGAAATTTCTTTTTTTCCAAGATTGTCTGTTAAATCAAATATAATACTTTCTAGTTTTTTTGTAGCTAATAAATCAATATCATCTTTTTCAATTTTTCCATTTTCTCCTGCATATTCTATCAATTTTCGAATCTCATTAATTAATTCCTGCATATTTGTTCCACAACATTCAATAAAATATTTCACAGTAATATTATCAATATTTACTTTATATGCATTACATATAGAATGTATTCTTTTTTCTAATTGAATTGGCTTTAAAAACGCAAATTCGCATACAACTCCATTTTTGTCTAAAGTATTAAATAATTTCTGTCTTTTGTCTACTTCTTCATCAATAAATACCAGTACTGTTGTTTCATTTATCAATTTTACATTATTGGTTATATATTCATTTATCTTTTCTTTAACATTTGAAAGCTCTGCACTCTTTCTTTTTCCATCTTTTTTAAATAATCCTGTATTTTTTGCAAATATTAATTTCTTTTCATAACCGAATGCTGGTGTTTCTATATTATTAATTAATTCTCCTATATTTGTATCATCAATATAAATAAAATTTATACCTTTTATAGTTTCTCCAAATTTATTTTTTATTTTTTTCAATATATTTTCTAATAAATATGTTTCTTCTCCATACAAAAGATACAAACTATTTAATTCTTCTGTTTTTAATTTTTTCTCTAAATTGTCAATAGTTAACATTCAACATTCCTCTCTTTCAAAAAAAACAAGTGGACAAACCAGCGGGGACAAACCAGCAGGGACGGACCTTTTGGTTGAAGCTTTTTTCAACCAAAAGGTCCGTCCCTGCTGGTTTGTCCCCGCTGGTTTGTCCACATTGGTTCATGTCTATTTTCCTAAAATAATTCTAAATACCTCTGCAACGCTCCAACCTTGAGCTATTGCACCTTTTGGTAATTGTGGTTTACATGAATCATATATTTCTGCTATACTTCCTATACAACCATTTTCATATAATTCCTTTTTAAATATTTTATTTGTTCTATTTATAAATTTTTCAAGTTTTTCTTCTAATATTTGCTTTTCCTTTTTCCTTTTTTCAACTTTTATACAATTTTTTAAAGCATTATAATATAATCCTAAAAGCCAAGGCCATGTAATTCCTTGATGATAGCTACTATCTCTTTTCTCTGGTGACCCATCATATATCTCTATATAGTTCTCTTCACATTCCGCTAAAGTTTTTAATCCATAAGGATTCAATAATTTAGTTTCAACTACTTTTAATATATTCTTAGCTTCATCTGAATATAATTCTATAACCTGATATGTCAAACTTAATGCAAATAATTGGTTTGGCCTTATTTTACTATCCCCTAAAACATCATATAAACATTGTGTTTTTTCATTATAAAATTTATCATTAAAAGATTTTTTACAATTTTCTGCAATTTTTGCATATTTCTTTGAATTTTCTCTATATCCAAAAGTTTTACATAGTTCTTCCATGATTTTATTTGCATTATACCATAAACTATTAACTTCTACCGCTTTACCATTTCTAGGAGTTATTGCTTTACCATCAAATTTTACATCCATCCACGTATTTTGCGTATTTTCTGTTCCAGATACTATTAATCCATCATTGTCTAAATAAATATTGTTATTATCTACGTCTATTCCATTACAATAATTTTCAATAATTTCTTCTAATTTTTCATATAACTCTTCTTTTATAAACTCATAATCTCCTGTATAGTTTATATATTTTTGTATTTGTTCAAACAATAATAAAGATGCATCAACACTATTATATAATGGTCTGTTATCATATCCTGAATAACCATTAGGTACAAGTCCATATTTTATATCTCTTACCATTGTTTTTAAAACTTCTTTTGCTATTTCATACCTTTTTGGAATTAATAATAATCCTTCAAAAGAAATCAAACTATCTCTTCCCCAATCTAAAAACCAATGATATCCAGCTATTAAAGTATGTAAACCAAAATTTGGACGATATACAACAAAATTATCAGTTGCTATTAAATAATTTTTTATTAACTCATCCTGCTCTTTTTCTTTTTTAGTTTTATTTTTTTTTCGTAGGTCTATTAATAATGATTTATTAAATAATTCTCCTAAACGTACTATTTCTTTATTTATTAATGTTTTGCCATCAAGTTGTTCTATATTTTCTTCTAATGAACAAATAAATGTAATTTCTTGTTCTTCCCTTGCTGATATTTCAATTTCATAAGTACCAGGAACAATGTGATTTTCATTTGCTACAAATCCTCTTTTTTGCTCTTCAATATAAAACATATTTTTAAATATATCATTATCATGTTTCAAATAATTTCCACAAGATAAATTCATGTAAATTGGTGTTTCAGAATTATCATCAATTACAAGTTTTACCTTATTTTTATTTATCTCTTGTTTTAAATTATAATTATAATCTGTATTCACTTGATGAAAATCTCTAAAGTTCATTATTGGTGATAAAGATAATTTTGCCTTACTTCCACCATTTTTCACCTTATAATAAACTGCAACTGTATTTTTTCCATATTCCATACAGATTATTTTTGTGATTTCAGTTTTACCTATTTTATATTTAAATATTGGTAAAAAATCTTTTTCAAATTCTTCTTGATATTCATATCCTTTTGATATATATTCGTTACACACATTTGTGTATAAATCATATCTCTTTCCTCTTATTTCTATAGCTTCATCTAATTTTGACAATACTAAAAATCTTCTAGCAGGTGGTGTCAAAGGTGCAACTAAAAGTCCATGATATCTCCTTGTGTTTGCTCCAATTATTGTAGATGAGCTATAACCTCCTATTCCATTTGTTATTAGCCATTCTTTTGTTAATCCATTTTCTAAATTCAAATCTTCTTTAGTAACTTTCATTTTTTTCTCCTTACTTTATACTAACTTACTATTTTCCAATTTTTTAATCATTTCTTCTCGAATTTCTTGTTTACTTTTTTTCACATCTGCTGCATGTTTTTCTCTTGTTCCTCTTGAATTCTTTGCATGTTTTTCTCTTTGTTTTGTATTTTTCGAAGACTTATTAGATTTTGAAACTATTTTTTCACTTTTTGTTTGTAAAACTTTATTATTTTTATTTGAAGCATTTTTTCTTCTTCTTCTATTTTTTATATTTCCATCAGCTTCTCTAATTGAAGCAATTCTTTCACTATATTTACTGCTAAATTTACTTTTTGTTTTCCACTCTTTTTCTCTTTTACCTTTTCCTTTTTTTACCCTTTTATCCATATTTTTCTTGATTTTATTTATTTTCTTTTCTTGTCTTAATTTATTATTTAACATTAAAAATTGTGGATCATTTTGCTTATCTTGATATTTTAAATCATCACAAATTAATTCTATAATAGATGATGCAACTAATGATGGATTATGTCTTATATGTCCATCTATTATTGCAGATAAATCCCTTTGTAAAAATTTAACACCACTTACCTTTTCACTTTCTTGAACAACTAAATCTTGTCCTTCTAAATTATATTTTTTGATGTACTCAGGTACAATTTCTCCAGTATCATAAATACAATAATCAACAATTCCTTCACCACAGTGTTCAACAATTGCTTTTAAATGATCTGCTACACTGTAATTATCAGTTTGTCCTGGTTCTGTCATTATATTGCTAATATAAACTTTTATAGCTGAACTTTCTTTCACTGCTTTTGCAACTCCATTAACCAAAAGATTTGGTATAACATTTGTATATAAACTTCCAGGTCCAATAATTATACAATCAGCATTTTTTATAGCTTCCAAAACACCTGGAGCTGGTCTACAATTTGCAGGTTTTATCATAATTCTGTTAATACTAGTTATTTTATCAGAAACTATTTCTGGAATTTTAGATTTTTCCTCTACAAGATATCCATTTGCAAGTTCCGCTACAATTTTCATTTCATCTAGAGTGACTGGAATTACCTTTCCTACTATATTTAAAACTTCATTACTTTTTATAATAGAATCTTCAAAATTGCCATTTATTTGCTTCATTGCTGAAAAATAAATATCTGAAAAATTTAATCCAGCTAATTTACCATTATTAAATTGAAAATTAAATAATTTTTTTATTTGCTCTTGTTCTGGAGCAAGTGAAATAATACTATCTTTAACATCATTTAAAGGTAAAGTTTGAAGCTCTTTCCTTGAATATTTTTCTTCTTCACCATAATCTGAAATTGTTACAATTGCAGTTAGATTATTTGTATAATTTTTTAATCCAGCAAGAACAGTATTTAAACCTGTTCCTCCACCTATAACAACAATATTAGGTCCTTTATCATATACTGTCTTGTTAAATATTAGTGAATTTACATTAACATTACTTCTATTTTGCATTCTATCATCCGTAGATTCTACCAATATTTCTAAAGTTCTTTTATTTAGAAATATTAAACCTAAGACAATTGCGACAAATCCAAGCACAAATATTGCTACAACCTCTCCAACTTCCTTAAACGATATTTCCTTCATAACAATAACTTTTGCTAATCCATAACAACTAAGTATAATTCCTAATAAGATTAAAAAAATCCATCTTTTCATTTTATTACTTGACTTAAACCATTGCATTAAACCATTCATTTCAACAATTCTCCTTTTAAACCTTAAGGAAAAGATTCAACTTATTCCCCAATTAGTTCTATTTCTAGTTCTATTTCTTTATCAAATTTTTTCTTGATTTTATCTTTAATGTATTTTACTAAATCTAAAACATCTTTTGCTGTTGCATCACCTTTATTTATTATAAATCCACTATGTTTAGTTGAAACCTCTGCTCCTCCTATACTATATCCTTTTAATCCTGCTTCATCAATTAATTTAGCTGTTACGAAATCGTCTCCTCTTTTAAATGTACTACCTGCACTTGGAAATTCTATAGGTTGATTCTCCAATCTGTATTTTGTATATTCCTCTATTTTGTTTTTTATATCTTTTTTATTTCCTTTTGACAGTTCAAATTCAACTTCTGTTACAATATATTCTTGTTTTTTTAATATACTATCTCGATATCCAAATTCCATTTCTTCTTTTGTAAATATTTTTTCATTGCCTTTATAATCTAAACATTTTACTATTTTCACAATATCTTGTATTTCTTTTTTATGTGCACCTGCATTCATAGTAACTAATCCACCAATTGTACCTGGAATTCCAGATAATTCTTCCATTCCAGCTATTTCATTATCTAATAAAACTCTAGCTAATTTTGCATTTTTTTCTCCAGCTCCTACAATTACACTAACTTTATCCTTTTTATTTATTATATCTACTTTATCTATATTTATCATTAATGTAATTCCTTTAATTCCTTTATCTGAGACTAAAACATTACTTCCATTTCCTAAAATTGTTATCTTTATTTTATTATTTTCTGCTAAATTTAATATTTCTTTTAGTTCATTTTCATTTTTTATTTTTATAAAACATTCAGCAGGTCCACCTATTTTAAAAGTTGTATGCTTTTTCATTGGTTCATTGAAGTAAATTCTGCTTTTTTCTATTGTTATATTTCCATTGTTTATTATTGCTTCTATGTCCAAGTTTTCACATCCTTTTATTTTTATATTATTATATGCATAACTATATCATTTTTTTTACAAAAATACAAGTGGTTAGATAATAAGATAATCATTAAGAAAAAAACAATTTTTTATAATAAAAACAAACCTTTAAGAATAATATTTATATAATATATTGTTTCGGAGGTCCTTTATGATTTCAAAACCTATTTTTTATGCAATAAAAATAAAAAGAAATTTTTTTACATTAATATTTTTACTTTTTACATTTTGCTTACTATTTTTTTCAAAGACTAATCTACCTGCAGTTAAATCAGGTCTGTCATTATGGGCAAATTCAGTTGTTCCTTCATTATTTCCATTTTTCGTTGCAACAGAATTATTAATGCACACTAATATCATCAACTGGTTTGGAAAAATATTAAACCCATATATGAAACCACTTTTCAATATTCGAGGAGAAGGCTCTTTTGCTTTTATAATAGGCATTATAAGTGGATATCCAATTGGTGCAAAAATTGCTTCAAATTTTAGAATTAATAATATTTGCACTAAGGAAGAATGTGAAAGATTGCTTAGCTTTACAAATAATTCTGGTCCTCTTTTTATTATTGGAACAGTTGGAGTTCTAATGTTTAAAAACACTGCAATTGGAGTTTTACTTTTTATTACACATATTCTCGCATGTATTACAGTTGGAATCATTTTTAGATTTTGGAAAAAAAATAAAAGATCAAAAGATTATATTAGTAATTCAAATAATGTTTCAGAAACAAAACAAAATATATCATTTTCAAACCTTGGAGAAGTCTTAGCTGAAAGTATTACAAGTGCCACATCAACAATTTTATTAATTGGAGGTTTTGTTATTATATTTTCTAGTATTATATCAATTTTAAAAACTACTGGAATAATTAATTTTTTAGCGACTTTAAACTTTCCAATTTTTAATCTGTTAAATATAGACACTTCATTTTTACCACCATTAATTAGTGGATTTTTAGAAATAACAAATGGGATCAATACAATTTCTAGCATTGCTTGTAAAAAAATATCTATTAATATTATATTTACATCATTTTTACTAGGATTTGGTGGGATTTCCGTCTTATTACAAGTTTTAAGTATTACATCAAAAACTGATTTATCAATAAAACCATATTTATATGGAAAGCTATTACATGGAATCCTTGCAAGTATTTATACATATCTTTTTATTAATATTATACCATTTTTCAACTATGATTTATAATTTAAAAAGGAAATATTTTGACGGAGTTAATTGCACATTTTAACTCCGTCAAAATATTATGCTAAAATAAAATAAGCTAAAACTATAATTCCAAGTACTATTCTATAATATCCAAATATTTTAAAATCATTTTTCTTAATATAATTCATTAAAAATTTAATAACAAATAAAGAAACCATAAAAGCAACAAACATACCTAATAATAAAATTGTTATTTCCACTGTTGTAAAAGATAATCCAAATTTTAATATTTTTAATAAACTTGCCCCAAACATTGTTGGAATTGCTAAGTAAAATGTAAATTCTGCTGCAACAGGCCTAGATAAACCAATTAATAATGCTCCAATTATTGTGGCACCTGATCTAGATGTTCCTGGAAAAATTGCTGCCAACAATTGAAAAAAACCAATTATGATTGCATCTTTGTATGTAATTTGATTACTTGTTTCTTTTTCACTTTTTTTAGTTTTATTTCTATTCTCAACTAAAATAAAAGCTATACCAAATACTATTAATGCAGTTGCAATACAAGCCGGATTGTAAAATAATTTTTCAAATAACTCATCAAATAATAATCCTATAATTGCTGCTGGAATACAAGCAACTAATATTTTTCCCCATAAATTCATTATATCTTTATTTAAATATGATAATATTCCGGTTTTACTAATCGCTTTTTCTTTATCATTTGTAAATGGCCATATTTGTTTAAAAAATAATATTACAACTGCAAGAATCGCACCTAGTTGAATTACAACTTCAAACATTTTCCAAAATCCATCAGAAACTACATTAAACTTAATAAATTGTTCAACCAATATTAAGTGCCCTGTACTGCTGACAGGTAGCCATTCTGTAATACCTTCAACAACTCCAAAAATAATTGATTTTATTAATTCAATTACCATATCATTTCTCCTTTATGTTTTGTTTATCAACTTGCCATTTATCTCCGACCCCATTGGCATTTTCTCTTTCATCTTTATTATACATTTTTATATCATTATAACCTATTTGCCTTGTGATCTCTGCCATTTTTTCTAAATGTTCTTTAGCATTAACTTCCTTTTCCTTTAATCTATTCTCTTTCTCCTCTAATGTATCTTCTAAATTAAATGGTTTTTTTATTTTTGCCATTATTGTTATAAATATTGGATCTTTATTTACTTTTTCTACTATTTTTTTACTGTTTATATCAACTGCTATATTAATATATTTTATTGCTGTTTCTTTATCTCCTTTTATTAAATATATTTTAGAAAGTTCATAATATCCATCTGCTGATAATTCTTCTTCTTCAATTGCTTCTAAAAATCTTTTTTCTGCTTCTGCCAAATCTTTATACATTAATGCTATCTCAGCTAAGCAGTATTTTGAATTATATGATAGACTGTTTAGTTCTGCTGCTTTTTCATAACATATTTTTGCATTTTGAAAATCATTTAACATTGTGTATGCTATTCCTAAATTATAATTCAAATCAAAACTTACGGGTGAATATTTTAATGCATCCTGATATACATTTACTGCTTCTTTATACATTTCACTATCTATTAATATTTCTCCTAAAAGAATACTTGCATCATACATTTCTGGCTTTTTAGATAATAAATTGAATAACATATCTGATGCTTCTTGTCTTTTTTCTAAATTATTTAATAATTTTGCAACTTTATAATAAGAATTGTAATCTTTTTTGTTTATATCAATTGCTTGAACATATTCATCAATTGCTTTTCTCATTCCACCTTCTTTTTCATAAAGTTCTGCAAGCATTTTATGTGCTTTATAACTATTTGGAATTTTATCTATTAAATTTAGTAATATTTGTTTTGCTTTTTTATTATTTCCAAGAGTTAAATATATTTTTACTTTTGTTGTATTTATTGTTTCTAATAATGAAAATCCTCTTTCTTCTAGAATAATTAAGAATATTGGAATTATTAATGCAAATATGTATTTTAAAAATACAAAAACAATATTTAATTTTATTGCAAAAAGTACCTCAACAAAATTTAAAGCTATTCCAATAACTTCCAATACTAATATTATTATATAACTCATATCATTATTCTTAAGCATTTTAAAAAACATATATACAAATATTGCAAATGATATAAACATAAATATTATTTTTTCTACTATCATAAATGTTTACTCCTCTTTTTGTTATTATCTATTATTTTATTTCTTTTTTTATCATTTGTCTAGTTTTTAATAAAGTTCTCTATATACTTTATAATTTCTTAAAATCTTTCTAACATAATTATTTGTTTCTTTATATGGTATATTTTCAATGTTACTTCCATCTTTGTTTATCATACCTTTTTCTATCCAATTATCAACTGTACCGATTCCAGCATTATAAGCTGCAACAGCTAATTCAGTATTGCCATACTTTTCAATCAAGACCGATAAATATTTTGTCCCAATATTTATATTATTCTGAATATTTGCTATATCTTCTTTTGTGTTTTCTAAATCAATTGAAATATTGTATTTTGATGCCACTTCCAATGCTGTATTTTCCATAAGTTGCATTAACCCAACTGCATCTTTATGCGAAACTGCCTTTTCATCAAAATTACTTTCAGCCTTAATAACTGCATAAATTAGTTTGTCATCAACTTGATATTTTTCACTATATACAGACACTATTTCACTATATTTTTTTGGATAAAATAACTTTAGTATATTATTTCTAAAAATACCAAGAAAAATAGCTATTATTAAAATTATTATAAAAACAATTATTTTAGTATATTTCAATTTTTTCTCTCCTTTAGGGATTTGGGGACGTTCTTTTTTTCCCTGTTTTGGGGAAAAAAAGAACGTCCCCAAATCCCTCTTATTTGCAATCATACCAATTTTCTGCTTCTGATATTTCTGCTACTAAAGGCACTTTTAATATTGCTGCTGATTCCATAGATATCTTCATTATTTGTTTTATTTCTTCTTTTTCTTCTGGAACAGCTTCTATCATCATTTCATCATGTACCTGCAATACTATTTTTGATTTTAATTTTCTGGTTTTTATTTCATTATAAACTTTTATCATTGCTATTTTCATTATGTCTGCTGCTGTTCCTTGTATTGGTGTATTCATTGCTGCTCTAGAACCAAATTGCCTTACCATATAATTATTAGATTTTAATTCTGGAATGTATCTTCTTCTTTTAAAGATTGTTTCTACATAACCCTTTTCTTTTGCTTCTTCTGTAATGTTTGTCATGAATTTTTTTATTCCAGAATACTGCTCTAAATATTCATCGATATATTGTTTTGCTTTTTTTCTACTTATACCAAGCTGTTCACCAAGGCCGAAGTCACTTATTCCATATACTATTCCAAAGTTTACTGCTTTTGCATTACTTCTTTGTTCTTTTGTTACTTCATTTATTGGTGTTTTAAATACTTTTGATGCTGCTTGTTTATGTATATCTTGCCCTTCTTTAAATGCTTGTATCATATGTTCATCTTCTGAAATTGATGCCAATACTCTTAACTCAATTTGTGAATAGTCTGCATCTATATAGATTTTACCATTTTCAGGCTCAAATACTTTTCTTACTCTTTTTCCTAGTTCAAATCTTGTTGGTATATTTTGTAAATTAGGTTCTGTTGAACTTATTCTACCAGTTGCTGTTATTGTTTGATGAAAAAATGAGTGTATTCTTTTTGTTTTTGGATTTATGAATGGTTTTAATCCTTCTACATATGTTGAATTTAGTTTCATTAACTGTCTATATTCTAATATATATTCTATTATAGGATCTTCTCTTTTTAATTTTTCCAAAACGTCAACATCTGTTGAATATCCACTTTTTGTTTTCTTTATTACAGGTAACTTCATTTTTTCAAAAAGTATTTCTCCTAATTGTTTTGTTGAATTAATATTAAATTGTTCTCCTGCTAATTCATAAATTGTTTTTGTTAATTTGTCTAACCTTGAAGTTAGTTCTTTTCCAAATTCACTTAACTCTTTTTCATCAACATACATTCCATTCCATTGCATATCAGATAGAACTTCTACGGTTGGCATATCAATATTATTAAATAAATCTAAACTGTTTGTTTCTTCAAGTTTTTTTATTGTAATATCTTTTATTTTTGATATTGAATAACTATATAACAGATATTTTTCTATTTCTTTTTGTGGTATTTCTTCATTCTGAACATTTATATTATCAAATAAGTTGATTTGCTGTTCCTTTGGTTGCTCTTTTATTATTTCTTCTACATATAATTCTAAATAATTAGCCATTAAATTTTCTATATTTAACTTGTTGTCAGTGGGATTTAATATATATGATGCTATTGCTATATCATAACTAATTCCTTTTATATTAATACTTTCTTGTTTTAATAAAATGTATGTTTTTCCTAAATCGATGCTGATTTTCTTAATATCTTGATTTTCAAAAATTTCCTTAAATTCTTGTATAGAGTTCTCTTTATCGAATTGTAAGTATGTGGATTCATTTTCCTTTTTATTATAAATACTTATTCCTGATATCTTTTCTTTTATAATCTTTTCTGGATTTTCATCTTTTATTGTTGACAAATAAAATATCATTTCTTTTTGTTCTTTTATTAATTTTATTAAATCTTCTTTAGATTTATCAACTTTTTTATACATTTCTTCGATATTATTTTTTGCAATAACTTCTGAGCTCTCACTATTTAAAGAAAATCTTTCTATATATCTTTTAAAATTAAGTTCTCTGAAAAGTTCTAAAACTTTCGCCTTGTCCCATTCTTCAACCTTGAAATTTTCCAAGGTATCTGAAATTGGCACTTCCAAATTAATTGTTCCTAATGTTTTAGACATAAATGCTAACTCTTTATTTTGAACAATTTTTTCTCTTTGTTTACCTTTTAAATCATCAGTTTCATTTTCTACTTCTTCATATAAATGTTCAATAGATCCATATTTTTTTATTAAAGATAAAGCAGTTTTTTCTCCAATTCCAGGAACACCAGGTATATTATCAGAACTATCGCCTTGTAAACCTTTTACATCTATTAATTGTTTAGGTTCTATTCCATATTTTTCTATAATTTTATCCTTGTTATATTCATCAGTTTCTGTTTTTCCAGCTTTTGTATGAGGAATTCTAATTGTTACCTTATCAGTTGCAAGCTGAAATGTATCTCTATCTCCAGATAAGATTATAACATCTAAACCTTGATTTTCTCCATATCTAGATAGAGTTCCGAAGCACATCATCAGCTTCATACCCTTCCATTTCAACAATATCAATATTCATAGCTGTTAAAACCTCTTTAATAATAGGCATCTGCTCAGCAAGTTCATCAGGCATTCCCTTCCTATTAGCCTTATATCCCTCATATAACTTATGCCTTGCAGTTGGAGCTTTTAAGTCAAACGCAACTACCATATATTCAGGATTAGTATCTTCTATAAGTTTAAAAAGTATAGCTAAAAAACCATATACTGCATTTGTATACTTTCCATCTTTTGTTGTAAGCATTTTACTTCCCATAATTCCATAAAAAGCCCTATTCATAATACTATTTCCATCTATCATAACCAACTTGCTCATTTTATCCCCCTATATTTTATGATTCGGTATTTTTTTTACTCAGTCCCAAAAGTATTGTCAAAATCAATTTCTTTTTAACAACCTAAAACTATTTATAATTGCAATGATAGTTACTCCAACATCTGCAAAAACAGCTTCCCACATTGTTGCTATTCCAATAGCACTTAATATTAAAACAAGAATTTTTACAATTATAGCAAAAACAATATTTTCTTTTACTATACGCATTGTTTTTCTTGCTATTTTTATACTAGATACTATCTTTGGTAATTCATCTGTCATTATTACTATATCTGCTGCTTCTATTGCAGCATCTGAACCTAATCCTCCCATTGCAATTCCTATGTCTGACATTGCAAGTACTGGTGCATCATTTATTCCATCACCTATAAATGCTAATTTTCTATTTTTACTTTTAGTTTTCAACATTTCTTCTACTTTATCCACTTTTTCGTTTGGTAAAAGTTCTGTATATACTTTATCCATTCGTAATTCTTTAGCGACATATTCTCCTACACTTTTTTTATCTCCTGTTAACATTATTGTTTGTTTTATACCAATTTTCTTTAATCTCTCTATAGTATTTTTCGCATCATCTTTTATTTTGTCTGCAATTGTAATATGTCCCATATATTCACTGTTTTCAGCAATATATAAAGTTGTTCCAATGGTTTTACATTTTTCAAATTTTATATTTTTTTCTTCCATTAATTTTTCGTTTCCAACCAATATGTCTTTACCCCAGATTCTTGCTATAATTCCGTAACCTGGCTTTTCTTCTATTTTTTCTATTTTATTTTCATCAATTTCTTTTTTATAGGTTTGTTTTATTGATAATGAAATAGGATGATTAGAATAATATTCTGAATATGCTGCAATTTCTAATAATTTATCATTAGAAATATTTTCAGATTTTGCATGTTCAATTTCAAATACACCTTTTGTTAATGTGCCTGTTTTATCAAATACTACAGTTTCTAAGCATGATAAAGCTTCTAAATAATTTCCACCTTTTATTAAAATTCCTTTTTTTGACGCTCCTCCAATTCCTCCAAAAAAAGATAGAGGTATTGAAATTACTAGTGCACAAGGACATGAAACAACTAAAAATGATAATGCTCTATAGATCCATTCTGAAAACGTTCCTATTTTTAAAACAAATGATGGTATTATTGCTAAAAATATAGAAATTATTACAACAGTTGGAGTATAATATTTTGCGAATTTTGTAATAAAGTTTTCTGATTTTGCTTTTTTCTCACTTGCATTTTCTACTAAGTCTAATATTTTATTTACTGTAGATTCTTCATATTCTTTTGTTACTTTTATTTTTATAACATTTGTTAAATTAATGCAACCACTTAATATTTGTTCATTTATAATAACTTGCTTTGGTAAACTTTCTCCTGTTAAAGCTTTTGTATCTAAATTTGTATTTCCTTCAATAACAATTCCGTCTAAAGGTATTTTTTCACCTGGTTTTACAATTATTATTTCATCTATTTTTACTTCATTAGGATTTACTTTTATTTGTTCACCATTTCTAATTACATTTGCAAAATCTGGTCTAACATCCATTAAATTTGCAATTGATTTTTTAGAATGGTCGACTGCATAGTCTTCAAAAAACTCTCCAATTTGATAAAATAACATTACACATACCGCTTCAGGCCATTCTCCAATTATAAATGCACCAATAGTTGCCACAGTCATTAAAAAATTCTCATCAAAAACTTCACCTTTAAAAATATTTTCAATAGCTTCTTTTAAAACATCAATTCCCACTATAATATAGCTTGCTATAAATAAAATTTTATTTATTAATTCATTATTAAATTTCAAACAAATTGCAGTAACAAATAATATTAATGCAATAATTATTTTTATTAATTGTTTTTTATTCATTATTTCCTCCATTATACAGATTTAAATAAACATATTAAATCATACGTTTAACATTATATCATACTATTATTTTTTAATCCATTATTTTTTTATTTTTTACATATAAAATTTATTGACATTAAAACAGAAAAAATGTATTATAATTAAGAAAAATAAAAAAAGGAGGTTTATTATGGAAGGCATATTAAACAAAACAATTTATAAGTTTTCAGAAAAATTAGAAATAATTCAAACAGTTGTAATTGCAGCAATTGCTTTTTTAGTTCCAACTTTTTTAGCAAAATTAATAACTACTGTTTTTGGTTCAGGAAGCACTATTGCTAGTAATTCTCAAATAATTGTAGGTTCAATTGTTAATACAGCTTTAGTTATATCTGCAATTAATTTAAAAGGATGGAAGAAAATTATTGGGGTAGTAACAATGCCAAGTGTTTCAACAGTTCTTGGTGGTTATATTTTTAAAACTGCTTCACCATATATGGTATTCATGATTCCAGCTATATGGTTAGGAAACTTTGCTTTAATCTTTGCTTTTAAATTTTTATTATTAGAAAAAAAGCATAATTATTTCCTAGCTGGTGTTGTTGGAATAGTTGTAAAAGTTTTAATTATTTTTGGTTTTTTTGAATTATTAAAAATTTTTGGAGTATTTCCACCAAAATTAGTTTCTAATCTTCAAACTGCAATGGGTACAACACAATTAATAACAGCTACAATAGGTGTTATAATTTCCTATATAGTTTATAAAATAGAATTATCTAATAATAATGAAAATTAATTATACTTAAATATTAAAATCAAGAATTCCTACATAAATAAAATTACTAGGAATTCTTGATTTTTTATTTATTATAACTCATTATTCAAATGTTTCTGATTCTTTTGTTAATAACTTTCTAATAGTTGTGAACATTTTGATATAAAAAATAGTATACAATCTTTAAAAAGACCACATACTATTTTAATATTTCTTATTAATTCTTAATAACTATCTTACTCCTGCTAATTCTTTATCTTGCTTTGATATTGTATTATTACTATCTTTATCATTTCTAACAAATATCAATTTAAATATTGTTCTGACTATTGGTTGTATAAAGAATAATTGTGTAAAATATGCAAATGGGAAATTAAAACATACTAATTTTAGCCAATTTGCAAGTAATGTAAATATGTTGAATCCCATATAATATGGATAATATAAAAATGCTGCTATAAAGCTCATTGCAGGACACATTATTCCAACAGTTGCACAAATAATTGCTGTTTCAAATAAAACTGGGTGTGTTGTTTTTACATCAAAAACTTTTGAAGCTAGTTTAAATGATAATGGTTGACCTACAAATATTTCCAAACTATATGCTAAACAAAATTCAACTATAATAATAGCCCAAATTGGTAGCATTTGTCCAAGCAACATAACACCACCTTGTTTATTTATTGCTGATATCACACTTGTTTCTTCATTTATAGCCATAAGAGTACTTCCATTTACTACATATAAACTAAAGAACACATAAGCATGTACTGTTATAATAACAGTAATTAAAGCAAACATTAATCTTTGAAATTTGTTTTGTGGCATAACTTTTCTCTCCTTTCTAACAAATCAAAAAACACACGTAGTTATAGCAAAATCTAATTATATCCCTTCATAAAAAGTTCCGTAATCAGATTTATGTGCTATAGCACTACGTGTGTCATCTTTTTTTACCATTTAAAATTTTAACAAAAAACCGTTATTTTGTCAAACAATTTTTCATATTATTTCAAATTCTCCTTTAGGAATGCTTCTATCTTATCAAATGGTATTTTATCTTTTTGATCATATAAATCACAATGACTAGCATTTGGTACAATTATCAATTCCTTATTATCAGTATATTTACTATCTTTAATCATATCATTATAAGCATCTTTTCCCATATAGCAAGAATGAGCTTTTTCTCCATGTACTATCATAACTGCATTTCTTATCTCATTTGAATAATTAAATAATTTTGTATTCATCATAGAAGTATTTGATTGCACTGCCCAACCATTATTCGAATTAAGACTTCTTGAATGATAACCTCTTGGTGTTTTATAATATGCATGATAATCTTTTAAAAATTGTGGTGCTTCATCAGGTATTTTTTCTGCTACCCCACCTAATAATTTGTATTCTCCAGTTTTTATATCTTCAGTTCTTTGATTGTTTATCATAACTCTCATATTATATCTTGATTCTTCATTATCTTGTTCATCAAAATATCCATTTCCTGCCACTCTCGCCATATTATACATAGTAGAACAAATTGTAGCTTTTATTCTTGTATCGATACAAGCTGTTTGAAGAGCCATTCCACCCCAACCACATATACCAATTATTCCTATTTTATCACTATCAACATTTTCTAAAGTAGTTAAAAAATCTACTGCTGATTGAAAATCTTCTACATTTATATCAGGAGAAGTCATATATCTTGGTTCTCCACCTGATTCTCCTGTAAATGATGGATCAAATGCTATTGCTAAAAATCCTCTTTCTGCCATTTCTTGTGCATATAAACCTGATGATTGTTCTTTTACTGCTCCATAAGGTCCACTTACTGCTAATGCAGGAAGTTTTCCTTCATATTGTTTTGGCTCATATAAATCACAGGCTAATATGATTCCAAAATGATTTTTAAATGTTACCTTTCTATGATTTACCTTTTCACTTTTAGGGAATACTTTATCCCATTCTTGAATTAATTTTAATTCCTCTTTCATTTTTTAACCTCCTAATTATTTTTCAAGTATTATAACCTCATTATACAAGTTTATATTTAATTAATATTTTATATTTTTTCTAAATAGTTTATCTTTTTCCCATTTTTTTCTGCATATTCTATTTCTGATTTTGTACTTTCTCCGATATATCCATTGACGTTAATAACAAATATTTCATCAGCCATATCTATTTTTCTTTTATGCATATCATCAAGCATTTCTTTTGTTTTCGTTAATGTTCCTTCATCCATACTTTCCCACACTTCTGAATCTCCTGAATGTCCGAATAATCCTACTGAAATTACAATATATCCTTTTAATGTTAATTCTTTTTGAACTTTTATAAATTGTTCTTTAAATCGTGTTGAACCACATAATGTTATTACTTTATATTTTCCTACCATATTTTTTGCTCCTTTCAACTTTTAGTTATAGTTTATTTGCCCATATTCTAAATTGAATTCCACGAACTGATTTAACACCCTATATCCTACAGATATAATTAAATCTAAATTGTAGTTTATATCTAAATTATCTTTCTTCTTTATCATCACATTCCTTTACTCTTGTATTTACTCCATCAATAATTTTATATTCCCTTTTAGAATTTTTATAAACCTTTTTCTGAATTTCATCTTCTAAATCTATTCCTAAAATTTCTGATAATCCCAATAAATATATTGCCACATCAGCTAACTCTTCGCCTAAATCATCTTTCTTTTTTTGCCAAGCTTCATATGCTTCTGTAACTTCTCCATAAGTTAAACAAAATTCTTTATTAATATCTGTTACATTAAATCCTTTATCTACCTTATTTTGATATATTTCTTTTTGTAATTTCTTTAAATCTACCATTTCCATTCCTCTTTTCAACATCAATTATTTTTTTCATACCATTCAGCAAACTTTTCTAATGCAGAATATGACCCATCTACTGTTCTCCTCTTTTCTCTTTCTTCTTCATTCATTTCTGCTAATGTTTTTTCAAATCCTTTTGGCTTAAAAATATACCATAAGTCAGACCATTTTTCCTTTCTATCTAATCCTTGAATTTTATATGACAAGTTTCCTGGATGTTTTCCATAAAAATAGTGGATTTCATTTCCATCATGATAAGCTAAACACTCATTAAATGCACAATTTCTATTTTCCTTGTTTTCCATCAATTTTAAAATTCCATCTATTCCAATTGTATCAAGTGAAAAATTAACAAATGCCCTTGGAAATCCATTTAATTCACCAATTCTAAAATCGGTATCTAGTGCAATGCAAGGTCTTTTTACTATTTTATATGCTTGCATTACTTTTGATTTAGCAATTTCTTGAATATCATCGCTTCTTGGCTCATCTAATTCATAATTATATGTTGTAAATTTTAAATTCTTAAAATACTTTTCTGCTGATTTTATTTTACCTGTATTATGCGTTACAAAAACTATTTCGTTATCCATCTTATTTTCCCTCCATATTTTACTTTTACCTTCAGCGACAACTTACTATTTTTCTTTCTTCTCTAAATCTTTTGAATAGTAATACATATCAATACATTGTAAATCTCTATCCCATATTTCTTCTGCATAATTATCTACAAAGAAATTTTTTATTGTCTTTTCATATTTATCAAAACCTTGTTTAACATAGAATGGAATATTATTCTCTGACGTTCCAACAATCATTTTTTCATATTTTTGTTTATAATTATCTGCTAAATATTTTAGCATTTTCTTTCCATAGCCTTGTCCTCTATATACTTCTTTGGTTGCTATATTTTTTAATTCTATTGTTTCATCATCTATTTTTTTAACTACTGCAACACATGCCACATCATCTTTATATGTTAAAACAAATAATTCTCCCTCTTCTAAATATTTTTGAATAAATTCTTTACTTGGATCTGCATCAAGTAATAAATCCATATATTGTTCTTTATTATCTTTTTCCTTTTTTATAACAATACTTCTCTTTACTGGTAAGAATTCAAACCCCTCTGGTAATTTCGGTTTGTTATTTGTGTGTGCTTTGAGTGAATCCTCTTCGCTAAACACACACCCACAGTATTTTTGCAGATACAATCCTTCTTCTCTAGCTTTATTATGACCTTCCCAAAAACCATGTCTAAAGTCTCGATATAAAAATTCTACTCCAAACTCTTTACTCAAATCCTCACAATACTTTTTTATAAAATTATGATTTTGATAAATACTATATAAAAGTGTTGTAGATACAGCTGTATATCCATTTTCTTTTGCATATTTAAATGTTTTTCTTAATCTAATAGGATAACAATAATCAACACATCTACTTTCTAGTTTATTTGAAACATTTTTACAAAATTCATCTAAACCATATTCATCTTCTATAATACATTCTACATTAATTTTTTTAGCATATTCTATTAAACAATCTCTTCTTGCTTTATATTCTTTGTATGGATGTATGTTTGGATTATACCAAAATAGAGTTGGCTCTATCCCTTCGTTTCTTAATGTATCTATACAATATACACTGCATGGTGCACAACATGTATGTAATAATAATTTCATTTATTCACATCCTTTTTCCAGAAAATATGAAAGTGTTTTATATACACATATATTTAAACAAATTATTGTTAATAATTGATTTCTATATGTAAAAAATGAATGTTCTGCCGAATGATTTTTTAATGTTCCATACCATATATATGGCATCATTCCAATCAAGATATATGGTACGATTTCTTTTAATTCACTAACTTTAATTTTTTTCTTTCCAAATTTATAATATAAAATAGTTAATATAACAGTAATAATCATTGAAACATATATAAATAATTTTTCATAAATATAATTTGGTTTTATAGCTTCATTTAATGTATATTTTCTACCAATTGACCTATATTTTATTTGTCCAATTGCAGTTGATATTAGGTTTCTATTTAATATCACATCAACTAAAACCCATTTTGTAAACCAAGTCAACCCATAACCTAAAACCCATAATAAAGATAATTTTATCATATCTATTAAATTATTTTTAAGATCTTTACTGTTTAATAATAAAACTATTATCAATGGAATTCCTAATGTTATCATAGGTACAGTTAGAAAATCAAAAAAATTTGTTAACATCCCTATTATAAAAAACATTATTGCTTCATTTTTCCATTTTTCTTTTTTCACTAGAATTACTATTGAAAAAATCATTGATATTAAAAACACAAAAACTCCCTGTAATGTGAATCCTAAATAAAAATATTCAACACAAAACAAACCTAAACTAAATATTATACTTATTATAATATTTGTCCTTTTCTCTAATAAATAAAATAACATTATAAATAAAACAAATAATATAATTGTTAATATTACTCTAATTGTATCTAAATTTAAAAACAACATTAATGGTCTTAAAAACACTAAATAACCATGCCAATATCTTGCATATTCAAAACTCTCTTCAACATCATTATTTACAAGATCTTTTAATTCTCCAACTTCATTATGATACTGATATTTAGAAGAAGATTTTAATTCTCCTACATTATCTTGTTCAATTGTTTTAGTTTTTTCAGGCAAATAATTCTTTCTTGCTAATAATGCTGATTTTAAAGGACTTTTTGAATCTATTGAATATGAAGTATTAATCATTAATGCATCTGTATAATTATCAAATTGAAGCTTTTCTCTTCTGTAAGGTATGTATACAATTTTTCTATTTCCTTCTTGAATTAAAGTATCAGCAGATTGACTAATATTACTATGTATCATTTTTGTTGGAAAAGAACATGAAATCAGCAATGTAATTATAAAAATTAAAATTAAACTTATATAAACTAAAATATATTTTAATATATTTTTCATTTATTTCCTCCTAAAATAGATATCTGTTCTCCATTATCTGAAAATTTATATCCCATGTGACTATATGCTGGTGGTAAAGCTTGTCTACCTCTTAATGTTCTTGCAATGAAACCAATCTGTATTAAATAAGGCTCATAAACATCTTCAATTGTATCCAATTCTTCTCCTATTGAGGCAGATAATGCTTCTATTCCTACAGGTCTTCCTCCATATTGAACTATCATTGTATCTAATATTTTTCTATCTATTTCATCTAATCCTAGTTCATCAATTTCTAGTTTATTTAAAGCATGTTTTGCTATTTTTAAATTTATATTTCCATCTCCCAAAACTATTGCATAATCCCTTACTCTTTTTAATAATCTATTTGCAATTCTTGGAGTTCCACGAGATCTTCTCGCAATTTCTACTGCAGCTTCTTTTTCTATCTCAACATTTAATATTTTACTTGATCTTTTAACTATTGTTGCTAAATCTTCTAGTGAATATAATTCTAATCTATGTACAATTCCAAATCTATCTCTTAATGGTGTAGTTAATGAACCTGCTTTTGTTGTAGCTCCTATTAACGTAAATTTAGGCAAATCAAGTCTAATGGATTTTGCCGATGGTCCTTTACCTATTACAATATCTAATGTAAAATCTTCTAGAGCTGGATATAAAATCTCTTCTACACTTTTGCTTAATCTATGAATTTCATCAATAAATAAAACATCAAACTCTTGTAAATTTGTTAATATAGATGCTAAATCTCCTGGCTTTTCAATAGCAGGACCTGATGTTATTTTTATATTAGAACCGCATTTCATTAGCAATTATATTAGACAATGTTGTCTTACCAAGTCCTGGTGGTCCATAAAATAAACAATGATCTAATGGTTCTCCTCTTTTTTTTGCAGATTCTATATATATTTTCATATTTTCTTTAACTTTATTCTGACCAATATATTCATCTAAATTTTGTGGTCTTAAAGATTTTTCCATATTCTGCTCTATGATATCTTCTATTTCTGGGTCTAATATTCTGTCATTATCCATTATCTTCCTCCTATAGATTTTCTATAAAATCCTCAATTATTTTTAGCATTTTCAAATTTCCTTGTTCTTTTGTCTCATATTTAACAGGTATAAAATCAACTGCTTTTATAACAGCTTCTTCTAACTCATTAACATCATCTATTCCAATAATATAATTCTTTTTAGCAAAAGATTCAACTATTTGTTTCTGATGATCATTTACATGTTCACCATATTGATGAAGTCTTGGTACAGCAATTACCTTTTTTCCTTTTTTTATAGACCCCATAATAGAACCTACTCCACCATGTGTTATTATTAAATCTGCTTCATCTTGAATTTTTTCAAATTCATTTTGTGGTATTAAGTCAAATATTTTCATATTATTTGATTCATATTTTGTGTATCCAGCTTGAACTATTACTTTTTCATTTATTACTTGTTTTTTTATAAGTTCATCAATTTTTTCTAATAAACGATGAAAACTATTATTTTGTGTTCCTAACATTACAAAAATCATTTATATATTGAACCTCCATATACTGCTTTTGGATAAATTTTAAGCATTTCTTCCCATTGTACTATAAATAAATCACTAATTGGATAAATAAGCCTACCAGTTGCTGTTTTTGTATTTCTATTTGCATAGGTTTCTATATATATTATTTTACTTCCAAATAATTTTCCAATATAACACATTGGTCCTGCTGTATGTGTTCCTGTTGTAATTATAACTTTTGGTCTTATTTTAAAATAATAATAAAGAGATTTAAAGCAAATAAATATATATTTAAAAATATATGTAAATATTTTAGACCTTGTCCCATAAGGTAAAAATAATAGTTTATGTCTATATTTTACTTTTAGTCCAATATTTGCCTTATCTTTTTCTGTTATTATATAATAATTATATTTTTTAAACAAAGGAGATAATTGCAATAATTCGCTTAAATGCCCTCCTGTGCTTGATATGAATAAAACCTTTTTTTTCATCTTTTTACACCTTTTATTTTATTATCATAGTATATTATATATTTTTTTACTTATATTGTCTAGTTTTAAAACAAAAAAAGACACTTTGTGTCTTTTTTATTGCTAAGCTCTTGGATGAGCTTTTTTATAAATATCTTTTAAACCTTCATCTTGA
Organism: uncultured Clostridium sp.; assembly: GCA_946548575.1. GTDB lineage: Bacteria > Bacillota > Clostridia > TANB77 > CAG-508 > CAG-269. Next base: position 28,809 of record CAMNPT010000003.1, read on the forward strand.
AATTGCATATACACTTGTGTAGATGAAATATCTGAATGTCCAAGCATAGTTTGAATTGCTTTTAAATCTGCACCATTTTGCAAAAGATGCGTTGCAAAAGAATGTCTTAAAACATGAGGTGTTATATCTTTTGTAATATGTGCTTGTTCTTTATAGTATTTTATTATTTTCCAAAATCCTTGTCTTGTAAGTCTTCCACCATTTATATTAACAAATAATGCTTTTTCATTTTCACTTTTTATTAATACATCTCTTGCATTTTTTACATATTCTTTTAATGCATTTAATGCCATTGTTCCTAATGGTATATTTCTTTCTTTGTTTCCTGTTTTACAAACAACATATCCTTCTTCAAGGTTAACATCATCTATGTTTAATGAAATAATTTCTGTAACTCTCATTCCTGTAGCATAAGCAAATTCTAACATTGCTTTATCTCTGATTCCTTTTAAATCAGCACTTTTTGGTTGGTCTAATAATAATTCTACTTCTTTTGAAGTTAATACACTTGGTACTCTTTTTTCTATTTTAGGTGATTTTATATTTGCAGTTGGATCTACTTTTATTTTCTTTCTTTTTAAAACAAATTGGTAGAAGGATCTAATTGATGCTATACATCTAGATATACTAGATGATTTTTTTCCTTCTTCTTGTAATTCTTTTATATAATCTTTTATATCTTCTTCTTTAACTCTATTATAGTGAAGCTCACATGCTTCTAAGAATCTTTTAAATTGTTTTAAATCTCTTTTATATGATTGTAATGTGTTTTCTGATAGTTTTTTATCATTTTCTAAAAAATCGAAAAAATATTTTAATTGTCTCTCCATTTCTTCCTCCTACTTATTAATAAATCTATTTACATAAACTATATATGTTATATCAAACTATTTAAAAAAAGTAAATACATTTTTCAATTTTTTTAAAAATATTTTATTAATAATTTTAAAATATTTGTTGAAATAAATGTTTCTACAATTGATGAAAACATAAATAGTATTAACATAATGCTAGAAAATATTGTATGTCTAATAATTTCGATTTTTATATTTTCTTTTCTATTATCTTTTATAATTGATTTATAGAGTTTTATTCCGGCTAACAGATAAACCTAATAGTGCTGGTATAAAGATTAAATTTTGCAAAAAAATGCTGGTTAATATAAATGCTAATCCTTTTGACATTCCCATAATTAAAATACTCACAGATATCGTATATCCCAAACAAAATCCTCTATAACTTACTATTCCAAATACCATAGGAATACCGAATTACAGTTGTACCGAAAAACCAAAGTACAATGGCTAAAATCAAATTTTGAGTAAAACTTGTTTTTGCTAAATTCATTGTATCTAAATTTTCTGTATTTTTCATTTTCTCTATAAAATTACATAAATATGAATCTATCTCTGTTTTTGGTGCTTCATCTATATTGTTTATAAATAAAACTCCTAAAAAAATTCCTATAATAAAAAATAATGTTACAATTATATACTCTTTTTTATTATTTAAAATATGTTGTTTTATTTCATTCATAAAAAACTCCTTATCGTTTATACATAATGTGTATTCGATAAAGAGTTTTTTAGAACTTATTTTTCCATAGTTATTTTCCCGTAGTTTCCTCCACCACCTGAAGCAACTTTGCAATCTCCGTTTCTTGCATATTCAATTGTATTGGCTACTTTTTCTCCAACAACTGTTTCGATATCATCTTTTGAAAGCTTATGTAAGATATTCATTTCTGTTCCAAATGTATCTAATAATTTGTCAATAGTTTTTCCACCAACACCTGGTATAAATCCAAGAGGAACTTGATATATATATTGTGGTCTATTTTCAGGACTTTGTGTTTCTTTTTTATCTTTTATTAATTCTATTCTGTCAAAAACACCAAATGTTACTTTTTTGCTACCACACATTGGGCAAATCTCAACTGGTTCTTTAGTTTCAATTGATTTTTCACAATCATCACAATATGTTCTATGATATTTTCCCAATTTTGGATCTAAACCATAATTTGAAACAATTTTCCTTCCATCCTCATTTTTTATAGCCTTAACAATTTCTTTAAAAGATATATCTTCAACTTGCATCTTGTTATATTCTCTTGCAATTTTAGGTAAAGAATGTGCATCTGAATTTGTTAAAAAACTTCTTGTTTCTAATTCTGAAATTGTATCTGCTAAATATGTATCTGAACTTAAACCTAATTCAATTCCAAATATTTTATTCCATTTGTCTTTAAATATATTTTCTAATCTATCTGTGCAATTTCCATAATAGCTTTTATATGGTGTAAATACATGTGCAGGAATTAGTATCCCATTATATTTTTCTACAATATCTATTAATTCATATCCTGATAAATCTGTTCTTTGCGTACTTAAAGTTATATTTTTTAAATGATGACTCAGCTCATTAGAAAAGTTTTTTATATCACTTAAATGTGGAAAATAGCACAAATTATGTGCTGCTCCACTTTTTCCATTTCTACCTTTTTCAGAAGTTTCAACTTCGCTCCCTAAAATAATACAAACTTTATCTTTATATATAATTCCTCCATCTTTTAGCTCATACGCATCTCCTGTTTTTAGAAAATTTTCAATATCTTCAATAACATAAGGTGATGCACAATCTATAATTCCTACAACCTGTATACCTTTTCTTTCTTCACATTCTTTTGCTATATTAGCAAAATTTAATGATTTTGCTGCTGTTATTTTTATTGGTTTTCCATTTTCACTTCTACCTATGTGAACATGTAAATCTGCAAATATTTCGTACATTTTTTACTCCTCTATTTTGCTGTTTCTTTTTCATTTATATTATTCATTATTTTTTTAGCAGTTTTTTCACTAAATAGTGGTCTATTTGGATTATTTAAATCTCCAAACATTTCAACCGCTTGATTTTCCATTTCTTTAGCCATTAATTTATCTACTTTAGGCTCATAATTATTAATTACTTCTTGTATAAATTTTGTTAATTCTATTGTTTCATTATGTATCTTTGTTAATCTTTTTAATGCTGTCATATTTACTAATTCACTTATCTGTACCTTTTCCATAAAATTAACAAATTCTATAAAAGTTTCTAAATATCTATTATATTGTGATTTTAAATTTCTATGTTCTAAAAGTACCAATGCTTCATCTGGTTTTAAACCAATTCTTTCTGGTCTATCTAAAAGCATTCCACCAAATTGGTCTACTAACTCTAAAATATCACTTTCTCTTTCTCTTGGGTTACTGTTACTATATCTGTTTATTTCTTCACAAATTTTACAGAACTTCTTTCCAAATCCAAGTGTTTGCAGATATTCAGCACCATTTTTCGCATAAGAATGTATACTTTCTATATCTTGTGCATTATCTATTTTTTTACAGTTACATAAAAGACATGCTGTTAAAACAAGGTTTTTGTCAACTTCTATTTTAGAATAATTTAAAAACAATCTTGCTATCTCTGTTTTTAATACAACTGATTTATCAAAAAATATTTTTTTCTTTTTTGATAGATAATATGTAATTTCCATTTTTGATGCTAATTCTTTCTCGTTTAAAATATAATCTGCAAAACTATCCATTTGCTTCCTCCTTTAATTTGGAATTGACATTCCTACAATTATATTATAATTTAACATGCAAAATTTTTCAATATTTTTACTTTATGTAATGAAATTGTAATATTTCGTGAAGTGAAAAAGTAAATGCAAGTATCAATAATGTCCATTGCAACAAGTCTTACATATTACCTTAATGTACAATATAATGCAATTTTGATATAATAGAAATACACATGTTTTTGGTGGAAATAAGGTAATAATATGATAAAAAAAAAGAAAACAGCTTACATTAAGCCAAAGAAATAGAATCGAAGAACTGTTAAACTAGAGACGAAGAAAATATCAAATCGCAAATGAACTAGATAAGACACGCAAGAGAAATTAACAAACATAGAGTTTTAAAGCCTCATAATGTTTATAAAAGCCCTAATATGTTTAATTGCAAATATTTTAATAACTGCAAAGTTTGTACAGAAATATTGGTGTATGTAATAATTGCTCAAAATTGAAAACATGTAATTTAGATAAATATTTTTATTATGCAGACAAAGCTCATGAACAATATAAATACACTTTAACAGATTCAAGACAATGTATTAATTTAAATACTTCTGAGTTAATAGAATTAGCACATCTTATTTGTCCTTTGATAAAAAAAGGACAATCAATTTATACAATTTTAAATAATCATCCAGAAATAAAATAATGGATACAGTATATAATAATCAAGCAGGACCATATATACAAACTTTCATATTTGAAAACACAGAATTTATGATAGGTATATTACATAGTGAGAAAACATCTGATTTAATGTCAAAAAGTTTAGATAAATTTCAAGAAATACTATTAGATAAAAAATATGAAAAACTATTTTCTGTATTACTAACAGACCAAGGAACAGAGTTTGTGAAATCTCAACAATTTGAGATAAATATGAATACAGGAGAAATTAGAAGTAAAATTTTTTATTGTGATCCAATGCAATCAAGTCAGAAGCCTCATGTAGAAAATAATCATAATTTTATAAGAGAGATTCTTCCAAATGGAAAAGACTGGAGCCATTTAACACAAGAAAAATTAAATTTAATGTTCTCACATATAAATTCAACTGCAAGAGAAAACTTAGGAGGAAAGACACCCTATGAAATATTTACATTTATATACGGAGAAGAATTAGCAAATAAATTAAGTATACAGAAGATAGCAAAAGACGAGGTTACAACCACTCCTCGTCTTTTAAAATAAGTTCATTACGTTAGAATGAACAGCTAACATTAATAATAAGCCAAAAACATTTGCATAACCAAATATTTAATTGCAAGGCAAAATTGCATTTAATTTTACACGAAAAAATTTTAATGCAATTTTGCTTATTAGTTATGTAAATATTTCTTATAATATATATTATATTTAACAAAAAAATAGCAAGAAAAGCAATACTTTGATACCAAAATATTGCTTTTAACTTGCAACTTCTCTTACAAATTGCATTTACTTTGCAGAATTGTATTTACTTTTTTAATTAAATTTTAGTATATTCAGATATTAATCTGGCTACTATATTGCTTATAAAATGAGAATTAATGCCACAAAGTTTATTTTATATAAAGTATAGGTCGAGTAGAGACATAAGCTGTGTTCCCTGTTACACCAAAGTAGCTTCTACTTGTAATTGGTGTTTTATCTCCCTCATCACTAAGACATCCTCCGAAAGTAAGCACGACGCCCACTACCACTATGATAAGCTTCTTGACTCATTTCTTTGTGATTTCCTGCTAAATCATATATATTATTTGTTTTCCATGCTTCGTTTACTCCTGTAGCTCTATTAATTCCAATATTTTCATTTGCAGGTGGTATTGAATTTTTATAATTTCCATATTTTCTTGAATCATTTAAATCTATTAAATCTCCATTTGCATCTTTTGCTGTACTTATAAATTTACAAATTTGATCCCATTGGCATCCCCATATCATTCTTGCTTCTACATTTCCATTAGAAAAACTTTTGCACGCCGAATATAAATTATACCAATTTATACCCTCCATTGTCATTACAGTTCCTTTTTTTACTTGTGGTTTATTATTATCACTTGTATTTTTACCAAGCTCATATCTTCCTACATAAAATCCACCATTTTGCTTTATGCTTTCTATCATATTCTTATAATCATCTCTTAAGTTAGTTGCCATATCTGTTAGATTTTTAAATCCTGCAGCTGCTAAATTTGTAGGATTTCCATCATAGCTTTCATTATTTAAAACATCTGGTTCTCTATAAACATACTGGGTTGTTGCTCCGGGATTTACTCTAGTATATGTTCCAGTGGTTTTATAGTTTGTTACTACTTCTGTTCCTCCCATTTTCCATCCTGTGCTATCCTTAGCATACATTGTTTCTACTTCTACGGTACTTACTGGTATCCATACCCATTCATTTTGCTTACTATCTCTTACAACAAGTCCATTTTCTATACTTGTTTCTACTTCTGTTCCTGATACTGTATATCCTGCTGGTATTATTGCTGTATAGTCTCCTGATGAATACGCTGCATTTGCATCATCAGGTGCTGTATCTCCAGCGTTTACTGATATCATTATATCTCCGTCTTTCGTTATTTGATATTTATGCCCATTTTTATATTCTACCTTTACAGGAAAGTTACCTTCTGTTGCTGTTACTATATTTAAATTTTTTATATCCTTATTTATACCATCTACAACTTTTGTAGCATCTAGATTTCCTCTTTTATCATATAACCTTGTCACTGCTACTTCTAACTCTTCTTTTTCATTTGCACTTTCTGTAGCATTTTTTGCTTCAGCAGCCTTATTAATTAAACCATTATCTCCAGTTAATACCGTAATACTTATTCCAGCTAAAATTAAAAGTATAATTATAGTAGTAATAAGTGTTATAAGCGTAATTCCCTTATTGTCATTTTTTAAAATTCCTTCCTTTTTTAGTTTTACAATTTTCAAATTTACCACCTTTTCCCTTCAAAATCTTTTTTAATACAAAAAAGACTACTATTCCCTATACATTTTGAAAAAATGCATAGGAAATAATAGCCCCTATAGCCATACAAATTTTATAAAATATACGTGTGTTATATACTCAACAGTTTTAGCGGTTTTATTCATTTGTTATTACCTCTTTTGTTCTTTAATTTTACATTTACAGTATATCAATTTTCTATTTTTCTTGCAACACGTTTTATTAAATTTTTCGCTTAACAAAATCTGTTTCTAATTTTTCATAATATTCTATTTAACTTTCTTACTCAATAGCCATTCTTGCAAGCTCATCACATCTATTATTATATTCATTATCACTATGACCTTTAACTTTTATAAAATTAACCTTATGTATTTTTGTAAGTTCATATAACTCCTGCCAAATTTCCTTATTTTTAACAGGTTCTTTTCCTGCAGTCCTCCAATTATTTTTAACCCAATTATATATCCATCCTTGTAAAAAAGCATTTACAACATAGGCACTATCACTATACAAATCAACCTCACAAGGATATTTCAAAAGTTTTAATCCCTCTATTACTGCTGTCAATTCCATAATATTATTTGTTGTATCCTTACTTCCACCTGATATCTCTTTTTTATTATCTTTATACATTAAAATAGCTCCCCAACCACCTGGTCCTGGATTTCCTGAACATGCACCATCAGTATATATTGTTACTTTTTCCATCAAAATCAATCCTTTCTAAAGATTTAAAACTTGTATTTTTATGTAATTTATGATAATATTATAACAATAATTTTATTAATATACAAGGAAGGAGTTTAAAATGGGTAAAGTTCTTGGAATAGTTGGTGAATATAATCCATTTCATAATGGTCATTTATATCATTTAGAACAAGCAAAAAAACAAACACATAGTAATTATACAGTAGCAATCATGAGTGGCAATTTTACTCAAAGAGGTTCTACTTCTTTAATAGATAAATGGTCCAAAGCTGAAGCAGCAATTAAAAGTGGTATAGACTTAGTAATTGAATTACCTGTTCTTTATGCCACTTCCAGTGCAGAAAATTTTGCTGATGGAGCTATTAAAATTTTAAACTCACTAAAAGTAGTAGACTATATTTCTTTTGGTGTAGAAAACTCAGATATAGAAACTCTACAAAAATTCTCAGATATCTTATATGATGAACCACGAGAGTATAAAGCTATTTTAAATAGAGAATTAAAAACTGGTATTTCTTATCCTAAAGCTCGTGAAAATGCTTTAATCACTTTTCTAGGTGGTGATAAAAAATATTCAAATATTATCTCTACACCTAACAATATTTTAGGTATTGAGTACCTTAAAGCATTAAAAAAACAAAAAAGCAAAATCCAACCTATTGCAATTGAAAGATATGAAGCAGGTTATAATGATAATACATATACCGGTAATATTGCAAGTGCAACAGCAATAAGAAATATTGTAAAAAATGGTGGATTCGATATTTTACGAAAATTACTCCCACCAGATAGTTATACAGTTCTAATGGAAAATATAAAACAAGGACATATTGTCCCTGATTTATCAGTTTTTGAAAAAGAAATAATATTTAATTTAAGATATATGAGTGTAGAAGAAATTGCAGAACTTCCAGATGTATCTGAAGGTTTAGAATTTTCAATAAAAAAAGCTGCTGATTCATGTAATAATTTAGAAAATTTCCTAAATATTATAAAATCAAAAAGATATACCAATACCCGAATTCAAAGAATTTTACTTTATTCTTTACTAGGCATTACAAAAAAAGAAATGTTACTCTCAAAGAAAACTATGCCTTATGTTAGAGTACTTGGCTTAAATAAAAGAGGTAAATTTTTAATCTCTGAAATTGCTAAAGCAAATCCAAAACTTGAAATTGTTACATCAGTAAAACGTTTCTTAGATAGTAATGCAAATAAAAATTTAAAGACAATTTTAGATATAGATACTTTTGCAACAGATGTTTATACTATAGGCTATCAATTTGATTCAAATAGTAAACTTGACTTTACAAAAAAAATTATTGTTGTTGATTAAATTGAAGAAGGCGAACCAACGGGGACGGGGCAACCAACGGAGGCGACCAACGGGGACGGTCCTTTTGGTTGAAAAATTTTCAACCAAAAGGACCGTCCCCGTTGGTCGCCTCCGTTGGTCGCTTTCGTTGGTCGCTTTCGTTGGTTTACTTATAACCTTTTATTCTATCTTCTTTATCAAATCCCCAAATTTTTGCTAAAAATATCCATAATGAATAAATAGAGATCAACATCAATCTATGAGTATACCTTGCATATACCACTGAATGATTTTTTAATACAAAATACCAAATAAATGGTAAAACTGCTATTATCAAATAAATAATAAATTCTGATGGATTTATTTTTAATCTTGTATTTCTGTTTCGAATTATTCCTGCTCCCATTATTGCTACTGATACAATTGCTACAAAGTATATTACCTGATTTCCTAAGTACTTTTTGTTTTCAGATAATACATATCCATAATTAAAATCTTTACTTCCAGCACTTAAACCCATTCTATATATTACTTGTTTAAGTGCAATATCTGTAACATTTCTATTACAAATCAAATCTACAAGTACCCATTTTACTATCCATGTTATTCCATAGCCTAGTACCCACGCTAAGGCAAAATTAATAAACAATATCATAGATTCCTTTAGGTTTCCTCGTTCATCTTTTGCATTCATTAAAAAATATATACAAGCAGGTATTGCAAATGTGATTAATGGTAATGTTAGTAAATCAAAAAAATTTGTAATCGATCCAATTATAATAAATATTAATGGCATATGCTCTGTTTTTTCATGTCTTAATAATATATATATACTGCTAATTAACATTATAATAAAACAAGCTATTTCATTTATTGATTTCGCAGAATAAAAAATATTCATCGCAATAAATGATAAGAAAAATAAAAATGCTGACATCTTATCTACTTTTTTCCACATTAATATTATACAAATAATTAACAATATAACAAAACATACCATGCTTATCTTTTCTATATTTGCATAATTAAAAAATACCAAAGCTGGTCTAAGTATTACTAAATAGCCATGCCAGTATCTAGCATATTCATATGACTCTTTTACTGTTGAACCTCTATCTTTATGAGTCAAATTATAATATGCTTCAACTTGATTTTGATAATAACTATTATTAGGTAATCCATATTGTGTATCTTCATTTAATATTTCTGTTATATTTGGAATATAGTTATTTCTATCAATCAAAAAGGATTCCAATGGCTTGCTTTCATCTATTGAAAAAGCTGTATTTAACATTAGAGCATTTGTATAATTAAAAATATATTCTCTTTTGTAGGATGTGTTTCTTTCAATTACATCAGGAGTTTCTTTATTTTCTATTAAATATTCTGATGATTTTTTTGAATTTTCGCTTATTAATTTATTAGGAATAGCAGACACAGCTATTCCTAATATTATATAAATAATTATTAAAAAAACTAAAACATACAAATATTTTGAAACAGGTTTCCAAATTTTCATATTATCCCCTACTTTTTTACTTATCTATATTTTTACTCTTAATAAATGCAATTACTCCTATTATAGCAACTATAACAAATGCAATTAATATTGACATTTTACCTGTTGCTGGTAATATTGTATTTGCAGTTGTGGTATCTTTATTACTACTTTGGGAAATATTACTACTTGCATAATTTGTAATTTCTTCTGTTATTTTGTCAACAACTGTTTCTAAATTTCCGACTTTAACATCATCAACATAGAATACAGCATCTTCTGGTTCTCTTAATAATGCATTTTCAATTATTTGATTGTTATTTTTATCTATTTGTTTAATATATAAATACATTTCTTTTGCTTCTGTAAGCTCATTTAAATTTGATAAATTTCTAGTATCTATATTAATTACAGCAGAATATGTTCCATCTGCATTTTGTTTGATTTCATTTTTAGAAATCTCTATCCAGTTATTAATATCTTTATCATCTATATTTTTATTTTCTGATAAGAAATAATAATATTTGTTATTTTCATCACTTATTTTTATGTTATCGATTTTTATATTCATTTTGCAATATGGTTCTTTACTTGTGTCTGTAAATGTATATCCTTCTAAGTCTGTTATTTCAACTGACATTCCTTTAAAGTCTGATGTTGGTTCTTCTGAAATCTGTGGTTGTTCTGGTTCGGTTGGTTGTTCTGGATTATCTGGTTCTGTTGGTTGTTCCGGTTCAGTTGGTTGATCTGGATTATCTGGTTCTGTTGGTTGTTCCGGCTCAGTTGGTTGATCTGGATTATCTGGTTCTGTTGGTTGTTCCGGTTCAGCAACAGTATTTGTTGTAAATGCCTTTAAACATATATTTCCATTACAATCTTCTTTTCCTAATTGAGCCATATCTTGCCATGTGTTTTTTTCAAAACCTGTATCTGATGTATAAAAACTTTCATTTTGATTTATTTCCGCATTGCTATACTGTGTATCACCTACGTTATTTTCAATTGCTACATAAGTTTCTCCACCATCTTCAATCTCTAATACTATAACAAATGAACTACCCTTTAAATTAATTGGATTTTTAAATTCTATTGTATGATATCCTACATCAACTGATGTAGTTGTACCATTTGCTAATTCAACTTCTGTTAAACTTTCTTTACTTTTATTACTATCGTTTGGATTAATATACACCTTTACTTTGTCATATTTATTAAAAGTATATACACTTATCTTATCAACAGCTTCTTCTATACTTGAATCTCTTGTAAATGCATTTGCTATGTAGATTTTTGAAGATGTATCACTACTTAATTTTACATTTTTATTTGCACCTAGTAAGTCATTTTGATATATATTTTTGTAATCTTTTGACGCTACAGCTTTTTTTATTGCCCATAATTGTTTATACACATTTACATCTTCATAAGATATATAAACAAATCCTTTATCACCAACTGTTTCTCCATAAGAATTTTTTGCAATCCATGCTCCTGGATTTTTTGGTACATTACTTGTATTAAATTTATCTGTACTATACTCATCATCCCAACCAATAATAGTTACCGCATGGTCTCTTGTTTTTGTTGTATCATTACAAAATAATGCACCTGTTTCACTATTATAAAAATTCGTTGAAGATTTTGCTCCATATATTCCAGCAAATATTCCACCATAATTATTAATATGTTCTTTCATCTTTAATTTTGTTTCTTCAATTTTTGTTTCATCTGTTCCAGGATCTTCAAATTCTTGTGTATCATATAAAGTTGTTGATACTGTTTTATTTTGTATTAAGCTAATATCTATATTATCTGTATTATCTTCAAATTCCATTTCACTTTCAGGAATAGCACCACTACCATTACTTAAATAGCTCTGGGCCATTCTTTCAGTACCACCATCTGATAAAGTTCTATTATATCCTTTATTATTTATTTCACCATTTAAAAAAGCTGTTCTTGCTGATGAATAATCCATATGTCTTTCTGAAAAATCATATTCAATTTCTGTAGCTGAATTTCTATAATCTGTATAAGCTAATGTAGTTTCTAATGCACCTAGTGATGCAAATGTCCAGCAAGTATTTGATTTTTTTTGATTTCTAATTTTTATATTATTACTAATATAATCTCTTAAATCAAATTTTGTATCTGATGATGCCCTTAATAATCTACTTGCTCTTAATACTGTATTGGTTTCCAAATAGTCTGAAACTGATTCTTGCTCTACATTATACATTTTTGGCATTAAAGTATTATTTTTTTCTTCTTCAGGTAGTTCTAACCATTTTTTATATTCTTCTGAATAATTTACACTTTCTATATTTGGTAAATTATCACTTTTTGCATTTACTTGTCCAAATATTGTAATTAAAATTATTAAGAAAATTAATAATATACTTACTATTTTTAAATTTTTATTTTTCATATTTTTACCTACTTTTATATATTTTTTCAAAATTATTTTATCATATACTCATTTTTTTTTCAATATTTTCACTGTATTTGTCACTCAATTGTAATAATACAAAAATTTTTAAAATTTTTTCGTAATTTTTTTTCAAATCTATTGACATTCTCAAAAAAATACGTTATACTTTTACTTGTGCTAGATATTAATAGCATATGCTCCCTTAGCTCAGTTGGTCAGAGCAACCGGCTCATAACCGGTGGGTCCAAGGTTCGAATCCTTGAGGGAGCACCATTTTTGTTTTATATTTATTTGGGTAGGTGGCCGAGTGGCTAAAGGCGGCAGACTGTAAATCTGTTCTCATTTGAGTACGAAGGTTCGAATCCTTCCCTGCCCACCAAGATATAAATATTTATGAATACAAAAATCTTAAAACCGTTTCAAAAGAAACGGTTTTTTTATTTAAAGGATAGATATTTCAAATAAAATTTATATTAAGAATAAATTAATACTTATAATTGGAAATTTAAGTAAATATATTACATGTTCGCTTGAAATTAGCCAAAAAATATTGTATTATGTTACTATCCTTTTCAAAGGAAGTTCTTTGAGGAAGGAGGTGTTGTAATAATATGACTAGCTTCATGCTTATATGGATTCTGCTTCAAAAAATTGAAAAATTGGAAGAAGAATTGAATACATATAAAAACAACACAAATAAAAACTGATTTATCAGTTCAGGGCAGTCACTACCTGTCCTGTTTTTTTGACAAAAAAAAGATATGTGTCACTACCACATATCTAGTGTTGCTTATATGACTAGCTACATTATTTAAGCTACTATTAGTATAGCATTATTTTCTATATTTGTCAAACATTTTTCAAAAATTTGTTCATCTTGTATTGCAATATGAAAGAAGTCAATTGCACGAAAATATCGTGCAACTCAAAATTAAATCACAAAAAGATAGAAAATTTTTAGAAATTGGTATGTACAAAAAATCATTAGATAATATTTCGAATTTTATAACCTCACCTGATTTAACATATGAAAAACTTTCAAGTGAGTTTGATTCACTAATACTAGAGCATCAGAACTTTAATGATTTTATAGAAGAAGTCGATGATAAATTATTTATTACTCCAGCATATTCTTATAAAGGTTCATATGGCTGGGCTGTTGAAGGATTAAAAGATATAGCTATATCTAATATAGACAGTAATAGTACATTTAAAGATAATAGACAAAGTTTAAATGATAGCATGGAATGGTTAATGAATCCAATGAATGATATTTTTTATGCAATTATTCGCGAAATTATTTTTTCATTATTTATAGCAATAATAGAAATTACAATGGTGATATCAATTGGAACACTAAATAAAAAAAATAGTATAGAAAATTAATTATTTATTAAAATATTGGTATATGGGTTAAAGGTAAGTAAAATTTAATTTACTTACCTTTTTTGTTAGCTAATTTATGTCTAAAAAACTTGTAACAACTTTAGCACCTTGCTTAATTAAATTATTTGTTCCTACAGAATTAATAGAATTAATATTACCAGGAACCACATACACATCTCTTCCCTGCTCTAATGCAAAATCAACTGTAATAAGTGTTCCACTTTTTTCTTTTGCTTCAACCACGATAATCCCTTCACTCATTCCACTAATAATTCTATTTCTTGCAGGAAAATTCATTTTATCAGGTTTAGTTCCTAAAGGATATTCTGAAATAATCGCACCACCATTTTCTATTATCTTATTCGCTAAATATTCATTTTCCTTTGGATAAATTCTATCTAATCCATTTCCAACAACAGCAACAGTTTTTCCGCTTCTTATATCTTCATTTCTCGCACATAAATTCCCAATATGAGCATAACTATCCACTCCTTTTGCTAACCCACTAATAATATTAATTTTTTTATTTGATAAATTATAAGCAAAATATTTAGCTGCTTTTTTCCCATAATCTGTTGCATCTCTACAACCAACTATTGCAATAGATTTATTATTTAATATTTCCTTATTTCCTTTAACATATAAACAAATAGGTGGATCATAAATTTCTTTTAGGAGTTGTGGATAACCTTGCGCAGTTATAGGTAAAATATCTATATTATTTTTTTGTAGATATTTAATATGCTTGTCAATATTAATCCTTGTTTGTCTATCTAAAATATCCTTAGCTATTTTATTACCAATTCCGGGAATTAGCATTAATTCTTTTTGATTTAACTTATATATATTTTCAGGAGATTTATATACCTCCAATAATTTTTGCTTTCTTTTACTTCCTAAATTTTTAATTAAAGAAAACCATATCCAATATTTTTTATTTTCCAATTTTACCTCCAAAAAAATAGAACACTTTCAACCAAAAGGACCGTCCCCATTGGTTCAACCAATGGGGACGGTCCTTTTGGTTGAAAGTGCCCCCTTAATATTTAGTTGCTTTTATTACATTATACATAAGCATAGCTATAGTCATAGGTCCTACCCCTCCAGGTACTGGTGTTATATAACTTGCTTTATTTTGTACATTTTCAAAATCTACATCCCCAACTATTTTTCCATCTGTTAGTCTATTTATCCCAACATCTATTATTACTGCTCCATCCTTTATCATCTCAGCTGTTAAAAATTTTGCCTTTCCTATCGCTATAATTACTATATCAGCTCTTTTTGTAAATTCTCCTACATCTTGCGTTTTTGAATGGCATATTGTTACTGTTGCATTTTTATTTAATAGGCATTGTATTAATGGCTTTCCTACTATATTGCTTCTT
The DNA here is from genome assembly GCA_946548575.1 of uncultured Clostridium sp. GTDB lineage: Bacteria > Bacillota > Clostridia > TANB77 > CAG-508 > CAG-269. The sequence goes on from CAMNPT010000003.1 coordinate 44,107, forward strand.
CCTATTATTACAACATTCTTCCCTGTTAAGTCTATATTATATTCTTCAAACATTTTCATTATTCCTGCTGGTGTACAAGATACAAAAGTATCTTCTCCTATACATAGCTTTCCTATATTTTCTGGTGTAAATCCATCTACATCTTTTTTTGATGATATTGCTTGAAATGCTTCATTTATATCTAAATGTTTTGGTAGTGGACTTTGCAATAATATTCCATTTATTTTTTTATCATTATTTAATTTTTCTATTAAATTTACTAGTTCCTCTTGTGTTATTTCTTTTGACAATAAGTATTCTCTATATTCTATCCCTATTTCTTCACATGCTTTGTTTTTATTTCTTACATAAATTTTTGATGATGGATCATCTCCTACCATTATAACTGCAAGGGTTGGTTTTATTCCACTTTCTTTTAATTTATTACAACAAATCTTTAAATCTTCTCTTATTTTTTTTGCTAAAGATTTACCATCTATTATTGTTGCCATATTAAAATTCCTCCTATTTTGTTTTAGTCTATATCAAATGTTTGTGCCTTATACTCTATGTCCCTCGTGTGTATCCAAAAGCAATCATAAAACTACGATTTTTTAGTCTTTCTCTATATTAGTTGTGATGTCTCCATCATAATCCGCAACAATCTTTACTTTTATAAAATCTAATTTCTTTTTGAAAAGATAATTATTTTTATCTCTTCCATATATTTCCATTTTCTAAAAACTCATTAATTCGCATATTATATTTTTTTCGTTAATATCTATTTGTTTAATTAGTTTTTTTATCTGTTTATCTTCATTATTGTCAAATCCATAATTATTAGAAGTTTTTAATACAAAACTTATTACATATGGATCTGTATTTCCATCTTTATCTATCTCTCAAATAATTACTTTATCAATTAATAATTTAAAAATTTCTTTATCAAATTTAGTTATTAATTGACTATTTTTAAGAAACTCTTTTATTTCTACAATCCTATCTTTTACAGCATTGTCATTATTTAAATTATTTTCTCTTTGTTCTCTTAATTTTCTTACTGCTTTAATTTTTCTTTCCAGCTCATAATTCTTTTCTTTAAATGCTTCTTCTGTTATTGAATTTTCTAATTTTAAATCTAATAATTTCTTTAGTTTTTCCTTTAAATCATGTTCCTTTATATTCAATTTTTCAATTTCCGTTGTAGCATTACCTCTTTTGGTTGGTATTCCCATTTCATTAAGCTCTCTTGTAATCATTGAAGTTCCATACCCTTGAATAAACTTTTCAAATATAAATTGTATTACTCTTTTTTCTTCATCATTTACAGTTATTGTTTTAGTTAGCTTATTATAATTATATCCATAACAACCATGAAATCCAACTAATTCCCCTCGCTCCATTTTCATTGCTAACCCCAGTTTTACATGTGATGATATAGTTTCGCTTTCTTGCTGTGCTACTGAACTTAAAATTGTTAATAATAATTCTCCCTGCATATCTAATGTATTTATATTTTCTTCTTCAAAATAAACTGCTATATTTTTCTCTTTTAGCTTTCTAACATAATTTAAAGTATCAACAGTATTTCTAGCAAATCTTAATATTGATTTCGTAAGCAACAAATCAAATTTACCTTTTAATGCATCTTCTATCATCTGCATAAAATCATTTCTTTTATAATCTTGAGTTCCTGATATTCCTTCATCAGCATAAACTTTTGTGGGTATCCATTTAGGATTTAATTTCATCTTTTCTGTATAGTATTGTAGCTGTGATTGATAACTATTTCTTTGGTCTTCCATATCTGTACTAACTCTAGCATATGCAGCTACTCTTATAGGACCATCTATTACAACTCCTCTGCTCCTATCTATATGCGTCCTTCTACTTTATTTATGATTTGGACTTCGGCCATTTTTACTTCCTTCTATGCCGTTTCCAAAAACAATCGTATGTACTTATTATATATTAATGACATCTTTTTTACAATACGATTTATGTTTTTTTTAGCATTTTATTTTTAATTTTTCTTTTATTTGATTACATTCTTCATCTGTAAGTTTGTTTTCTTCCTGTAATTTGTTCAAAATTCCTATGTATGCACATTTCTTTAATAATTTATTTAAACTACTATCAATTTCTACCTGTTGCATACTCTCGCACCTCCTTTTTGGACAAAAATAGAAGAAGGTCAAGTTCTTGTCCTTAGAACTTAACCTTCTTTTTTTCTAGAAAAATCAAATTAATTTGATACTATTATTCTAACTATTTTTATCTTAAAAGTAAATGTCAGTTTTCGCACAGTTTTTGTTAACGAATTTTAAAAATTATAAAAAATTCCAAAAAAATTCACTAAGTGAATTGAGGCATCTAATATACTGCATTTTTTGCTAACATAATGCTACTAAAAGGCTTGCCTTTTATGTTTTTTCTACATAGCGGTTGCTATGTTTATGCTGCGTATTAATCTCACTTTATTCACTTTTAAATAATTTATAAAACATTATTTCTAATCTCTATTATACAAATCTCTTGTATAAACCTTATCTTTAACTTTATTCAATAAAGAATCCAATCTATTTGCTAAAATCACATCACTTTTCTTTGCAAAAGAATTAAAGTCATTTACAACTTTACAACCACTAAATTCTTTTGATTTTAATGTTGGCTCATATATTATTACCTCAACTCCTTCAAGCTTTAGTCTTTCAATAATTTCTTGAATAGCACTTGACCTAAAGTTGTCTGAATCTGCTTTCATTGTTAATCTATATACACCGACAACTTCAGGATTTCTTCTCATAATCATTTCTGTTATATGTTTTTTTCTTGTTCTATTAGAACGTACAATTGCTCTAATCAAGTTTTGCGGTACATTATCAAAGTTTGCAAGCAACTGCTTTGTATCCTTTGGTAAGCAATATCCACCATAACCAAAAGATGGGTTATTATAATGGCTTCCAATTCTTGGGTCTAAACCTACACCTTCAATTATATCTTGTGTGTTTAACCCTTTAATTTCTGCATAAGTATCTAATTCATTAAAATATGCAACACGAAGTGCTAAATATGTATTAGCAAAAAGCTTAACCGCTTCTGCCTCTGTACTATCCATAAATTTAACAACAACGTCTTTTTTTATTGCCCCTTCTTTTAGAAGTTCAGCAAATTTTTCAGCACGGCTACTACGTTCCCCAACAATTATTCTTGATGGATATAAATTATCATATAAAGCTTTTCCTTCTCTTAAAAACTCTGGAGAAAACATTATATTATCTATTCCATACTTTTCTTTCATATTCTTTATAAATCCAACAGGAATTGTAGATTTAACAACCATAGTTGTATCAATTCCCATATCTTTTACTTTTTGAATTATATCTTCAACACTAGATGTATCAAAATGATTTTTTTCATCATCATAATTTGTAGGTGTGCTTATTACAATAAATTCTGCACCTTTAAAAGCATCATTATAATCTAATGTTGCTCTTAAATTTAAAGATTTGTTTTGTAAGAAATCTTCAATTTCTTTATCTCTTATTGGAGATTTCTTGTTATTTATCATTTCTACTTTTTCTGGAATTATATCTAGTGCAACCACTTCGTTGTGTTGTGCAAGTAATGTTGCTATTGATACTCCTACATATCCTGTTCCTGCTACTGCGATTTTCATATTTTATCATACTCCTATTAGTATAGTTATATGTTTTCTTTATACCAATTTACAAAATTTTGTATTCCTTGTTCAAATGATATTTTTGGTTCATATCCTATTAATTTTTTAGCTTTAGATATATCAGCAAAAGTTCTATCAACATCTCCTGGTTGCATAGGATATTGTTTAATATTAGGTTCTACACCTAGTGTTTTAGCTATTATATTTATCATCTCTTTTAATGATACAGGGGATGAATTTCCTAAATTTAATATTTCATAAACATCTTTATTATTTAATGTATAATTACAAGATTTAATAATACCATCTACAATATCATCTATATATGTATAATCTCTTGATGTACTTCCATCACCAAACATTGGAATTTCTTCATTATTTAACATTAATCTTGTAAATTTATTAATTGCTAAATCTGGTCTTTGTTTTGGACCATACACTGTAAAAAATCTAAGCATTATAACATTAAAATCAAATAGCTTATGATAAACATGTGTCATAACTTCATTGGCTTTTTTAGTTGTTGCATAAGGACTAATTGCAAAATCCACTATCATGTCTTCTCTAAATGGCACTTCTTTACAATTTCCATAAACGCTACTAGAAGAAGCCATAACAAGATTTTTAACATTATGTGTTTTCATTTCTTCTAGTAGATTTTGTGTTCCCATACAATTTACTTCTTGATATAGAACTGGATTTTCAATTGATGGTCTAACTCCTGCCATTGCAGCTAAGTGCATTACTATATCAATATTGTTTTCTTCAAATATTTCTTTTAAAGCTTGTCTATCTCTTATATCTTTTCTATATAATTTAAAATTAGGATTTTTAATTAATTCCTTAACATTGTTTTCCTTAACTTTATCACTATAAAAATTACAGAAATTGTCTATTGCAACAACATTATTTCCCTCTTTTAATAATTTTTCACTTAGGCTAGAGCCAATAAATCCAGCTGCACCTGTTATTAAATATATTTTTTTCATTTCCAAATATTCTTAAACAATCTACTGGACTTTCGGCAAAAGTAGCTCTTTCATTTTCCATTATTAACTTTATATCTTCTTTTTCAGCTTTTTCACAAACTCTATGTAAATCTATTTTTATACTATCTTCATTTATTTCCTTTCCTAAATTTGAAAAAATTCGTAATATTTTACTGTCAAATATCTTACATATGAAATAATAATTCCAAATTTATCTTTTAATTGTTTTATAACTTCTAAATTTCTTATATTCTTTCTTAATTTCATATTTTTACATAGTTTTATTAATTCTTCATTATTTCCATCTATTCCATACCCCAAAATATGCATTTTATACATATCCTTATGTGCAGAAAACTCTACTCCTGGTATATAAGTCAAACCCTGTGTGTCTATTTTATTCATTGCTTTAATACTATCTATATTATCATGATCAGTAATAGAAAAAATTTCTATTCCATAATACTTTAATTTATCTACTATCTCTTCTAAAGAATAATACCCATCAGAGAATGTCGAGTGAATATGCAAATCATATTTTTTCATTTTAACCATCCTATTCTACATTATTTATTAATTCATTACTAATATATTCTAAGTTTTCATACAAATAGTTACATAGCTTAGTTCTAAAAAAAGCAAATTCTAGTAATCCCACTTGTTTAAAATCATTATTATATTCCTTATATCCAAAAACACTACCAATTAATTGCAATAAATATAAATATGGTGCATACTTCAAATCATATTCATTTAACTTAACATATTTTGAAAATTCTTTAAAATACTCTACAAGTGTTTTCACATTGAAACATCCATCTTTAGCTTCTTTATCAATGTAGCTATATGATCTTATAATTTCCCATACAATTGGCAATAATTTAGCAGTTTCAAAATCTATTACTGTTGTCCCTAATTTATCATTGTAAATAAGCTGTTGAATGCTATAATCACCATGAGCATTTGTTATTGTCATCTTTTTTATTGAATCAAAATTGAAATTCATATATAATTCTTCTGCTATTTTTAGTTTTAGCCCTAAATCACTTATTATTCTGTCCTTATTTGGATTGTTATCTTTAATTTCATGTATTAATTGTTTTATTTTATTAATGCCATTTTCTAAAGTATTCTTTGAAAAATTTTTTTCAATAATCCCATCGTCATCAAGTTTTGTATATTCCATTAGTTCTTTAGTTATTTTTCCTAAAATTGTTGCACTTTCAATAACCTTATTATAATCATCAACTGTATTATTCTCCATTGTATATCCATCCACAAATTCCTGTAGAATAATAATTCTATCTTCATTTTGTATATAAAAATTACCATTGCATGTTTTTATATAATTAGGTACTTTTATATTTCTTTCCTTTAGAAAATTAATAATATTAATTTCTTTTAATATTGATTCAATACTTCTTTTAGGGCTAAATTCTTTTAAAATGTATTGTTTTCCTTGTGTAATTATTTTAAAAATATTAGCAGTTCCTCTATTAATTTCTTCTATTCTTTCTGAAATAATTCCATATTCTTTTTTTAATAATTCATTTATTTTTTCATAATTTAAATTTGATGCTTGTATTCCCATTATCTTTCACACTCTCTTTCTTTTTTTAATAAATTTATTATACACTCTCCAGTAGGTATAATCTTTTGTTTTAAATACATCTGCATATATTCTTCTTCTGTAACCCATTTTGCTTCCGTAACTTCTCCATCATTAAAATTTAAAGAATCAATATCTATATCTTTTACAAATTTCCATACATCTCTAAAATAATCATTTTGTTGTACTGTTCCTAAAAATTTTCCTTCTTCTGCTTTTAATGATATTCCAATTTCTTCATAAACCTCTCTTATTGCTGCCATCAATGAGTTTTCTCCTACTATAACTGAACCTCCTGCACATTCCCATAAATTAGGATATAACACTTTATTAGGATTTCTTCTGCTAATTAAAATTTTATTATTATTCATAATAACAGCAGTTGTAACTAAATGATATTCTCCTAATTGCAATCTTTCATTAAAATTTCTTTTTATTATTTTTCCTGTTTTATTTCTAAATCTATCATAAACAATCCAAAATTCATCCATTTTTTACTTCGCCCTCATCTTTTATTCTTTGTAACTCAATTTCTGCTTTTTTTACGAAAAAATTATTTAAGTTTATACAATCTTTTATTTCTTTTATTCTATTTTTAAGTTCATCAATTGTTTTATAATACTTATTAGTTTCAGCTTCTATTAAAATATAATTATTATCAATATTCTTTTTTACAATTATTTTAAAATTATCCTTAATAAAAGAAATATGCAATTCATTAATTTTCATTAATTCTTTAAATCCAACAGCATAAAATATTCTTTTGGCCTCTTCTATACTATCTATTGAACATTTTATTGATGTCTGCGATATAATTTCATCTTTTTCATTTATCTCTTTCTTTTTAAAAACCATTTTTTTACTATTTTTATTAGTTGTTATTCCATTTGCTTCTCTTAATAAAATAGCCTTCTTTAAAATATCTCTAGTATTTTCTTCATATATATTTATTTCACCTGGTATCAAGAAAATATCAGTAAAATAATAATTTTCTAATTTCTTAAATCCATTATTCAATAAAAAACTTTTAAGTCTATCTAATGAACAATTTGCTTTAACTGTAATTTCATTTTCTTCCATTAATTAATTCAACCTTTCTTAACAATATTTAAAATAAAAATTTTTTTACCCTTCCTTTAATATATCATAAAAAAAGATAAAATCGCACAAAACGACCTTATCTTTTTAAATCAAAACTAATACTATAATACTTAATAAATATTTTATTATTTTCTTTTTTACATTTATTTTTCATTTTTACCCACCCTATTTTTCCAAATTATACCATTGTTTCAACATTATGTCAATAGATTTTATAATTCTTGTGAATTTACATAATTTTTTGTGTATATTTTTCATATATTATTTCAATATATTTTTTAATTCTCTTAAATATTCCCCTATCACATCTCTAAATTCTATCTCAATTTTATCTTCATGTTTATTATAATATATTTGTAATAAATCTAAGTTTAATAAAGAATTATTATAAAAACTAAATTTAATTTTGTCTTCTTGTACTAATCTTTCTAATGTATTTAAACATGATTTTAGATCTATATCTATATTTTTATTTTTTCTCAATTTCTACTCACCTCTTATTTTCTGTCCATTGCTTAATGTCATAATGTCACAAAGTTAAGGGTAAAATCAATATAAATATAAAAAAGGTGGTAAAAAATATGGCTGTTAGGAAATTAAATAATAATTTAAATGTCATTGGAGAAAATCTAAGAAAGATTAGAATAGAAAAACATTTATCTCAAGCCAATTTAACAATGGAACTTAATTTATTAGGTATTAATCTTCACAAAAACGATATTTACATGATTGAAAATAATAAAAGAACAGTTAAAGATTATGAAGTATGGGGCTTTATGAAAGTTTTAAGTATTTCTTATGATGACTTATTTATAGGAATTGAAGAAAAACTTGAGTAATAATAAACCTTCTTGAAAAGTATACACTTTCAGGAAGGTTTTAAATAATTACAATATATTAAATCTTCATTTTGTATATTTTTTGACAAACATTATGACCTATACTTATCTATACTAATCTTATCTTATCTATACTGGGTTTCCATTTGGTTGCCAAATGGTATACCAGTTTATAGAGGAACTATTACATCTGCCAGACCTATTGTTAATACTGAAATACAGGCTTTCAAAAATATATTTTTTGACTATCTTTTGATATACCAATGGTTGTCATTTCATTACATATTGGTTGCATATTATTTTCAATTTTTTACAATTGGTATACCATTGTTTGCGCTATGGTTAACAGTTAGTATTCAATTAGTAACATTCGGTTACCACTTGACATACCAAAATTATTAATTTAGTATTCTTTTTTAATACTAGAATCCTCAGAAATTATATAAGCTTTTGATTCAGAAACTGTAATTCTACTTTTCTCTTCTAAATACCTAGTAGGACTATATCTATCACATCTTATTGTATTATTTACTAACCAATCCATTATTACCACAACACCATTTTCAAATATATGTGTATATCCGTTTTCCCTTAGTTTTTCTAAATCCTCATTTGAACAACCTAACCATCTTATTTTTTTGGATTTGCTACAAATCCATCATCATCTGCTTTCATTCCTAAATGACAGTATAAACATTGAGTGCTCAAAGGCATCTCCAAACATTTATCTGTATCTATTAATTCATTACTAAACATGCGCTTCTTTGCCATGTTAAATCCCTCCTTAAAAATTCTAAATTTTTATAATTTAATTTTCCGTATAAACAAAAATAAATAAAAAGCAAAGTGCTATTATAACACAATGCTTTGGATTGTTTTTGGATAGACATTATTAAAATTTTTTCGTATTTTTGAGTATTAGTTGTGATTTCACTAATACACCACTTTTTTGCAAATTTTAAAGATTTTTCAAAAAATTTTCATTTTTTCATGTTTTTTTGGATTTTTTATAATTATTTTAATTTTATATAATCTAGTTGTATCAATGGTTTTATTTATTCAAAATCAGTCGTTACTACCTTATACTCTATGTCTATCGTGTGTCGCTAAAGAATATAAAAATTTGCTTATTTTTTCTCAAACTGCTATGTCGAGAGAAATGTAATTGTCATAGTTTGTAACAATTCTTACTATTATATACTCTAATTGTTTTTTACTTCTGAATAAGTCTTCATCTTTTTCAAAAATCTTTAATCTTTGAAAACTCTTTACTTCACACAATATATTTTTATCTTTTATATCTATATAATTTATATCTTGTTTCTTTGCTCTTTTTTCTTCGTTTTTAGATATCTCATCATCATTATTGATCTTGTTGTTTTTTAAAACAAAATTAATTATATATGGATTTTTATTTCCATTTTCATCAATTCCACCAATAATTACTTTATCAACCAATATATTAAAAACTTCTCTATCAAATTCGGTAATAATCTGATTCTTCTTTAAAAGTTCTTTTATTCCTTCAATCTTTCCTTTTAAGCTATCTTCTTTTTCAATATTACCTTCTTTATCCTCTTTGACTTTTTGTATATTTTTTATCTTTCTTTCAATTTCATAATTTTTTTCTTTAAAGGCTTCTTCCGTTATTAAATTATCTAATTTTAAATCTAATAACTTTTTAAGTTTTTCTTTTAAATCATGTTCTTGGATATTTAATTTTTCTATTTCTGTTTGTGTATTGTTTTCTTTTAATATTGGTTCTGCTTTTTCCCAATTAGACAATAAGATATCTTTACCTTTATAAATTTTTTCAATTATTTCATATATATCTTTTTCCTGAAATAATCTCATTCTATCTAAATTTTCATTTGTTGGATTTATTATAAGTATGACATGTTTACCGAGCATAAAAAATTTATTTCTTCTATTTATTTTACTAAATTCTTCAGAAAAAACTATTATGTTTTGATAATCTACTGCTTTATTAATATCATTAATTATTTGTCCAATATAGCTTTGTTTATTTCTTTTAGATATATAATATACCAGATATTTTTTATTTTTATACTTCAATTCCCCAATGTATTTTCTACCTTTATCTGTAAATACCATTTTGTCTTTTAACTCCCAACTTGCAGTAAATTCAATACTACTACCTAATGTCATACCAGCAATCTTTGATATTTCCTCTACTCTTGATTGATAGTCTTTCCTTCTACAAACATAATTATAATCATATCCTATTTCCCTTAACAATTTTGTTCCATTAACATCAATTTTAACTTTGTACCAATCTATTTTTCGTATATATTTTTCAGTCTCTAACTGCTTTAACCTTTTGTAACTATAATCACCTTTACCATAAATACCTTTTGCTTCCTTTACATATAATACTTTAAACTTCTTCAAAAATGTTAATAATTTAATATCTTTTTCCGTTAGCCTCATAATATAAATTCACCTCCATTTAAAAATCAAACTATTTTACATTCTTATTTTCCATCTTTTTATCTAATTTTGTTTAATCTTCCTTTATCCTTCCAACAACTTTTTTCTAGTTTTTGCCTACTTTTCAATATTTCAAGCTCTATTAAAACATCCAATTCTAGCACCTATAAAAATAGGATAATTTGGAGTACTTTTAAACATCCAAATCATATACTTTTTTCATCCAATTTAAAACGAAAAAATAAAGTGCTATAATAACACTTTATCATCATATCGATTTGAAAAGACATTTTCATAAATCTTTTTATTAATTTTTTGTATTTCGTTATGTCGGATGAGATATTGCACCCCATCAGGTGTGTTTGATTGGATATCCAATCCCATCGTTCCATTTTTATCTAAATCACTATATTTTAATAATATATAAATTTTATTCTTCTCTAAGTTTTCATTTTATTTCTTAATTGTATAAGCTTTTCTTTGTTTTCCTTATATTCAAATCTTAGTTTTACAAAATTTTTCGCCCCTCTTTTCTCAAATGAATATCTAGGAATTAATTGTATGTGGAAATGATTCATTGGTCCGTCACACATAGTACATAGATATACACTTTCAGCATTATATGTTTCTTTTAAGATGTTCATAACTTTCTTCGCCAATATAAATATTTCTTTGCATGTTTTATCATCTATTTCCATCATATCTTTGAAATGTTTTTTTGTGCTTATTGCAGTATGTCCTTCAGCTCGTGGATTTCCTACTAAAAAGCACTCAAATTTTTCATCTTCATAAAATAATCTGTCTTCATTATTACCATATAAAATATTATTATTTTGTTTATCAAAACAAGTAGGACATATTCTAGAATCAACAATATCTGTTACTGTAACTTTTCCTGTTTTTATTAATTCAATGATTTCTCCATTATTAAATTGTTTCAAATTATCCATTCAATTCTCCTTATCTAATGAAAAATTTTAATATTTTTCCTATTTTCTTTTATATTTACATTCTTCAATAAATTTCTTAAATAAATTTTCTGTAAATTCATCTTCTATCATTAATTCTGGATGCCATTTTATTCCCATTATAAATTTTTTATCCTCTAATTCAAAACTCTCTACTAATCCATCATCAGAAAGAGCTGAAATTTTTGCATACTTCTCAACATTCTCTTTAGATGCTATCATACTATGAATACTATTTACATTATATTCATCTTTATTTATTAAATCATATAATTTTGTTCCTTTCATTACAGATACTTTATGTCTGTAATTTATATCATATATGTCATGTTCTTTCGTTTTGTCTTCTATTACATCTGTTCCTAAAGCTCTTAAAATATTATTAAATCCAGCACATATTCCAATAAGAGGTTTATCTAATTCTATAATTCTTTTCGCCATTTCTATTTCATAATTTGAACTGTATAGTCCTCCTTGCAATATGAATCCATCACACAAATCTATTTGTCTGTATAGTTCTTCTTTTTCTTCATCACTTAAAATAGTATCGTCTTTAATATCATTATCATTGAATTTTAAGGTTGCTTCTGTTGGTAATAACATTATTGCTGTACCACCATTTTTTACAATTAAATATCTTATTTCATCAACTTCATCAATCCTATGCCAAATATCTTCTTCATATTGTGGCTGAACTTTACCTATTATTCCTATAATTGGTCTTTTCATTACTTTTACCTCCATCAAAAATATTGCAATAATATCACACTTATTTTATCTATATTCACTTTCCTCTAATTCCCTATCATTTGTAACATCCTGTAAAATTCTAATATAACTATCATATCTTTCTCTATTTATAATTCCTGCTTTTACAGCTTGCTTTACCATGCATCCTTCTTCAGGTTCTTTATAATGTAAACAATCTGAATATCTACAACGATTTCCCCAATCTTCAAATTCAGCAAAATATTGTTTTATTTCACTTGGTTTAAAACTAGAAATATCCAAACTCCTTATTCCTGGTGTATCAATTACAGCTGAACCTTCATTCCAAACATAATATTTAGATGTAGTCGTTGTATGTCTACCTTTTCCACTTTTGCTACTTACATGCGATGTTTTTATCTCATCTATATCCATCAAAGAATTTGTTAAAGAAGATTTTCCTACACCACTATGCCCAACAAATATAGCCTGTTTTCCTCTTAATATTGATTTTAATTCATCTATTCCAGTATTATTAATTGCTGAAGTTTCTAAAACAGGTATCTTTATTTTCCTATATATATCTAATATTTCTTCATCTTCTTTAGCCTTTAAATCAGACTTATTTAAACAGATAGCACAATCAATACCACTATCTTGTAAAATCATTAGATATCTATCAATGAATTTGGGATGTAATGGTGGTGTTTTAGATGATACTACAATAACAGCCATATCAATATTAGTAGCGATTGTATGATTATCGCCTACATTTTGACCTATTCTTGTACTATCTTTCTTCTTTCTTGATAAAGTATTTTTTCTTACCAATAAATTTGTAATTATATTCTTGTCTGGCTGTTCTTGATTTATTACCACTATATCCCCAGGAAATATCGTTTGATTACAAACTGCATTAAGCCCTTTTTTTAGGCTGGCATTAATTAGTTCTCCTTTATAAAGTACAGTAGCATCATTATATCTTGTTTCAATAACTTTTCCTGTTATTTCATCTGTCTTCTTTATAACAAATCTCGAATCTGTTTCTTCAATGTTTGTTTTTCTACACTTTGCTTTTGCTCTTTCTTTCTTCTCACGCGATTTTTTTGTTTGAAAACTATCATAACTTTCCAAATGTGCCATTTATAAATTCTCCATAACAATTTATTTATCATATTCAATAAATTCTTCCTTTAGTAATCCAGTAATGCACTCATCAACATATTCATATGTCGCTAAACATAGAAATTTCTTTCTTTTTATTCCTTCGTTTTTATACCCAAGTTTTTCTTGCATTTTTCTTGATTTCTCATTACCAGGAAAATATCCATTTTCCATTCTCCTTAATCCTAATTCATTAAATGCATATTTTATCTTTGTACTAAATGCTTCTGTTCCATATCCATTTTTTTGATATTTTTCATTTAACCATATTCCTCCTCCAGCAGTACCATCTTTTTTATTGATATTTGTAATTTCAGTACCACCAATAACTTTATTATTTTCTTTTAACACTATCGCTAATGATATATTATCTTGTTCATCTAAATTTTTGGCATAATTTATAAAATTTTCAGCATCCTTTTCTTTATATGGATATGGAACATTAGCCATCCATTTTGAAACATTTATATTATTTAATCCTTCTACTAAATCATGAACATCTTCGTCTTTCCAGTTTCTTAAGATTATTCTTTCACTATTTATTATCATTTCTTTAATTTCTCCTATAATAATTCTATCTTATCAATTAATATTGATTCTTCATTTTCATCAATATATTCTATACTAATCTCATCTATTGTTGTTACAAATTCTTCATCAAAGTTCTTTAACATATTAATACTCTCACTTTGTCCAAGTGTTATATGAGGAATATATTGTATTTCTTTTTTTAAATGAGTTGGTAGCACTTCTTGATAAATTCTATCATGCAATTGCATTATTTTATCTTTTCCCTCTATACAATTAAGAAATATGTAATTATCATTAGATAAAGAAATTCCTTTAAAACGCACATTAAATTTCGTTATATTTTTTACAACTTTTCTAACTCTCTCTATTAATAATTCATCTGCCATACTATCTGAAAAAGGAAATATCAATGTAATATGTGGCTCTATCATTCCATATAATCTATCATATCTCTTTCTAACTTCTTGAATTGTCCTTATATTCTTAAATTTTGGAAATATTATAACTGCTCTTTTATTAATGTTATCACTCATATTTACTACTCCTTCTTAATTTTCAAAATAAAACACCAATCTTGAACTTTCTCTAATTTATTTTTCTGTAATAATACCGCTTTATAAAAATACTAGATTTTAATAACAATTACATTTAACCCTTTAATTATTATCTATCCAATACCTCAAATATGTATATCCATCATCTTTATTATAATAGCTATTTTCATATATTCCGCCATTCTTTTCTATTACTTTTATTGAAGGAATATTAAAATCTTTACAAGTTATTAAAATTTTTTCTTTATCATTTTCCTTAAATTTTTCTATACCCAACTGCAACATTCTTGTTGCATATCCTTTTCCTCTTTCATTTGGTCTTACACTATATCCAATAAATCCTCCAAATTTTATTAATATAGGAACTTCTTTCCATCTTAAGCCTATAGCTCCAACTATTTTTTCTTTTTCATCTACTGCTACATATAAAGTATGTGTTGAATAATTTTCTGGCAACTTGCTCTCATCTTTATTTTTTTCTAGATCCTCTATCCATTCATCAAAGTTCATATATTCTAAATTTTCAAAATCTCTTATTCCTTCAAATCTATCTATTCCTAGTATTAGTTCACTATTTAAATATTCTTCATACATTTCTTTTATTTGTTTTTCATCATTCTTTGTTACTTCTCTTATTTTTATATTCATATTTTTTATTACCTCTTTCATTTACTATATTACCACAAACCTCACCAATTATCAATATATGATTTTTGTTAAAAAATTCAAACCATTATACAACTTTTTTCAGCTTTTGTATATTAACCCTTTGTACTCTATACAACATTTTTTGAGTTTTTGCTTATTTTCAGCATATTTGAGGCATGTCAAAAGATCCAAATCAAAGGTACCAAAAAAGAGCTTATTTGGAGGTGTTTTCACATCCAAATTCAGCTCTTTATCTCATCCAAATTGGGTAAATACTATTATATTTTTATAATATCGATTTGAAAAGACATTCTCATAAATCTTTTTATTAAATTTTTTTGTATTTCGTTATGTCGGGTGAGATATTCCCTACCTACCACCTTTTTTATATTTTTTTAAAATTTTTATTATTTCTATCATTTTTGCACTTTTTTCATAAAATTGATTATTTTTTATCATCTTGTCAAATGTAGTTATATCAAAGGTTACAAGTTTTCTGTTTCAGATATTCCTACTTTATACTCAATATCCTCCATATGTGGAAACATTTCTCTTACTCTTTTTAATGTTAACATTAACATTTTCGGCTGTGGATTTTTCTTATCTTTTGAAATTAATTTTTGCGTATAACAATTTTCTGCAGTTTTAAATAACATATATCTATTTCCAACATAGGTATAATATATTTGATATCCATCTCTTAAATCAACCCACATTTTTTCAAATGTATAACTATCGTCCATTTTTTGCTCCTTTTTATTTATATTTTTTTAGTTATTCAACATTATCTCAAATTCTGTTTCTGATATTATTTTTACCCCTAAATTTTGTGCTTTTGTTAGTTTACTTCCAGCTTCTTCACCTGCTAATACAAAATCTGTTTTTTTAGATACTGAGCTTGATGTTTTACCTCCAAATTTTTCTATTAAATTGCTAGCTTCTTCTCTTGTGAAGTTTTGCAAGCTTCCAGTTAATACAAAAGTTTTTCCTTCAAATCTATTATCTTCTATTTTTTCTTCCAAACTTATAGTATTTACTCCTGCTTGTTTTAGTTTATTTATTAAATCTTTTGTCTGTTCTTGTTTAAAAAATTCTTCTATACTTTGTGCAACTATCGGACCTATATCATTAATTTGACTTAATTCTTCAGAATTAGCTTCCATTAAATTATTTATATTTTGATATTTTCTTGCCAATATCTTTGATGCTTTTGTTCCTACATGTCTTATTCCTAATGCTGTTATTAATCTTGATAAATCATTTTGCTTACTTATATTAATACTATTTACTAAATTTTCAGCAAATTTTTTTCCATTCTTTTTTAGTGATGCTATATCTTCAAATTTTAATGTATATATATCGGCAATATTCTCAATTAATTTTTTCTCTAATAATTGACCTATTATATTTTCACCTAAACCATCTATATTCATTGCTTCTTTTGATACAAAATGTACCAAATTTCTATATAATTTTGCTGGACATTCTATACCTGTACATCTTACTGCAGCTTCACCATCTTCTCTAATAGCTTCTGCACCACATACAGGGCATACTTTTGGCATTTCAAACTCTACTTCATTTCCATTTCTTTTTTCTTTTTTTACTTCTACAATTTCTGGTATTACATCTCCTGCTTTTTGTATAACAACTGTATCACCTATTTTTAGATCTTTTTGTTTTATAAAATCTTCATTATGAAGTGTTGTTTTTGATATTTTTGAACCTGCTACAGTTACAGGCTCTAATATAGCCATTGGTGTAATAACTCCTGTTCTACCAACTTGACATATTATATCTTTTAAAATTGTTTCTTTTTTCTCTGGAGGATATTTATATGCCACAGCCCATCTTGGTGTCTTTAAAGTTGTTCCTAGCAATTCTCTAAATTTTAAATCATCAACTTTTACTACAGCACCATCTATTCCAAATGTCAAATTCTCTCTATCATTTCCTATTTTTTCTATTGCTTTTACAATTTGTTCAATATTATTACAAGGAATACGAACTGGATTTACATTAAAACCTAATTTAGATAAATATTCTAATTCTTCAAAATGAGAATTAAATTCCTTTCCTTCTATTTTTTGAACATTAAATATATAAATATCTAAAGGTCTCTTTTTTGTTATTCTACTATCTAATTGTCTTAATGAACCTGCTGCAGCATTTCTTGCATTTGCAAATAATTCTTCTTCATTTTCCTCTCTTTCATGATTCATTTTTTCAAAATCTTCTTTAGATATAAAAACCTCTCCCCTTACAGTAATATCTATTTTTTCTTTTAGTTCCATTGGAATAGTTTTTACCGTTTTTAAATTATTTGTAACATCTTCTCCAACTTGTCCATTTCCTCTTGTTGCACCTCTAACAAATTTTCCATTTTTATATTCTAAACTTGCAGAAAGACCATCAATTTTAGTCTCTACAACAAATCTTCTATTTTCAATATTATTTTCATCAGCTTGTTTTTGTATCTTTTCTATATAATCTTTTACTTCTTCTAAGCTAAAAACATCTTGAAGGCTAAGAAGTGGAACTTCATGTGTTACTTTTTCAAAACCTTCTTTTACATGACCTCCAACTTTTTTTGTTAAAGATTCATCAGAATTAAATTCTGGAAAATCTTTTTCTAAATTACGTAATTCAACCATTAACATATCATATTCAAAATCTGATATTTCTGGTTTATCATCATCATAATATTTTTTCGCATAATATTCAGTTTGATTTCTTAAAGTTTCTATTCTTTCTTTTGCCTGTTTTTTATTCATTTTTACACCTCTTTATAATTACTTTTATATTATATACAATTTACGACAAAAAGAAAAGAGGCTTATAAATTTTTTTGACATTTAATCAAATTTATTTAGCCCCTTTTATATTTTTTTATTACTCTGCTTTTGCCTCTATTATTGTTCTAGCTTTACTATCATCTGTACAAGTTGATAAAGTTATTTCTGGTTTTCCACCAGTATCTCTTTGATAGAATGATGTATCTTCTGGAGTTGCTTCAAATTTATTATATACTGTATATTCTAATTTTTTTCCATTATTATCTGTAATATATATTTTATCTCCAACTTTTACTTTATAGATATTAGAGAAAAATAATCCATTTCTATAGTTATGACCTATAATAACAGAATTTCCAGGTTGATTAATACCTGCTCCATATAAAAATGCAACTGAAGTTTCTATTGATTTTTTAGTTACTTTTTCAAGTATAGGATATTTAAGATTTATTGTAGGAATTTCAATTGTTCCTAGAACACCAAATCCTTTATATGTTTTCTTAACATTTTTACCTGATGATGTATTTGCATCTTTTATTTGATTTAAAGCATTTTCATCAGCTACTTCTTCATCATCTGTTGAATCTTCATCTGTTTTATCACCTTCAAAATTATCAACAAAATCCGAAGTATCCTTAGTTATTACATAATTTTGATAATATTCATAACCTAAAAATCCTAACAGACCTACAATCGCTACAATTACTAATACTAATATTACTGTTAAAAACTTACTATATTTACTATCAAACATATCTTTTACCTCCGTATATATAACACTATATATATTATACCATATTAAATAAAAAAAAGGAATACTTAAATTAAACTATTTTTTCTCCTAATTTTGCACCTGCTAAAAGATGAAAATGTAAATGCATAACTTCTTGACCACCATCTTTTCCACAATTAATAATTATTCTATATCCACTATCTTTTACACCTTGTTCCTCGGCAATTTTATTTAAAACAGAATGCATTCTTCCAATTAGAGCTTCATCCTCTTTTTCGATATGTGCAATTGAAGTTATATGTTTTTTTGGTATAACTAAAATATGAATAGGAGCTGCAGGATTAATATCTTTAAAAGCTAATATCTCCTCATCTTCATAAACTTTTTGACTTGGGATTTCCCCTTTTATTATTTTACAAAATAAACAATCTTCCATTCTCTCTTCCTTTCCTCAACCAATGGGCCAACCAACCAACGGGGACGGTCCTTTTGAACCAACGGGGACGGTCC